>NZ_UGQM01000007.1 GCF_900454025.1 Mycolicibacterium gilvum
AGGGCGTCGACGCAAACAGGTTCTTCCTGACACAGATGATTGCGCACCACGAGGGCGCAATCAGCGTGGCGCAGACCGAAATCGAGGAAGGTCAGTCTCCACCGGCGGTCGCGATGGCGCGGTCGATCGTGACCACCCAGCAGCAGGAGATCGACACCATGAAGGGCATTCTCGCCTCGCTGTAGCGAGGTCGCGGTCAGGTCTTCCGCGCCGCGCCGCGCCGCGCCGACGAAGATAATGCCGCCGAGGGGCGCTCGATGTGTGCCAGATCGGTCAACCAGGCATCGGCCGGCAGTCGATCGATAGCCACTTAGCTTGTCGCGCCCGACAGTACGGTCTGTCCGCCGTCCGCGAGGTCTCGCGGCCGTGCCGTCCGATTGATTGTCGGACCGGCGTAGTTGCCTCCGTCGCGCAGCTGGATGTCGCCGGTGCGCACCCCGAACCGGATCGGCGCCAGCAGTGCCCGCTGTAGCTGCAAAGCACAGGCCACCGCGTCGCCGGCGCGGGCGAACGCGGCCACGCAACTGTCGCCCTCGCCCTGCTCGACGGGCCGTACCCCGCCATGGGCGGCGACTGCCTCGGGCACCGTGCGATCGAGCAGCGCCACCCGCGGCCGCCATCTCGTCTGGTTGGCCTCCCACAGCCGCGTGGAGCCCTCGACGTCCGCCAGAAGCATCGTCACCGTGCCCGTCGGCAGCAACTCGCTGACGCCCAGATCGCTCCAGTTCCAACGGCGGCGTATCCGCAAGTGGATCAATCTCGCTCACGCTAGCCAGCATCCGGCAGCCGCGAGTGGCAATACATCAGCGCAAGCTGTATAACCGCCGCTCACATCGCGCAACTCTACGACCCCCACGTCGCACATCTACGCGTCCTGGCCGATGGTCTTTGCCCCACCAGATCGCACAGTCGAAACGTCCCACGCGGGATTGGACACGCGGGATTGGAAGGGACCCCGACATGAACAGAGTCGAAAGCACCGCCAAGCACCGGTTCGGGATGAAGGTGTGCCGATTATGAAATCGCAAGCAGCCGTCCTACGCGGCGTCGGCAAGGACTCGGAACAAGCCGAGCGCCTGCCCGACGACCACCGCAGCACGCCGCGGGGGCCACGGTCGGGTATACGAACCTGAGCAGGGGGCCGTTGCCCGCGCCATCAACGAAACGACTCACGAACTCGACGACGAGTACAGCCGTAGGCCCTGGTCGACCTGCTTGAGGGTGCCGTTCGTCATCTCCATCCCAGGGGAGCTGAGAAACTCCATACGCGGCCCGAACCCGTCGTCGCGCGGCAGGAAGCTCGTCGACGTGGTGGTCGATCCGTGAGCCGCCGTCCCCGCAGCTCCGATGCCGATCATCAAGCTGATGCGCATGAACCACTGGACCTCGATCAGCGGCGGAACAGCGACAGGAACAACCATAGGAATACGTTCAGCGCGGCGGAGACGAGCAGCATCGACGTGATCGGGATGTATATCCGCGTGTTGCCGCTGCTTATCCGGATATCACCCGGAAGGTCCGGACAAGCAATGTCCGGGGTCGGCCCGGTAGCGTCACGGCGGTGATCACCTCGGTCGATAGTGTGCGTCACGAGTGCGCCGGCCGCGGAATGGGCCTGCGGTCACCGACAGTGCATCCGCCCGGCATGAATGGCGCCCGGCAGCGATCGAGTGAATTTTCAGCCGTTCTCTACTGGGGTGCCCGTCACGTCCCCCGTCGACCGCACTACATCTACTGCGGGCCAGTAGCGTTATTTCGTCACAGTGACGAATTGAGGATGCCGACCACTGCCACGGACTGTGCAACCAGATGAGCGCACCAGCTGCTGTTGACCTCGACGAGTACCTACGCCGGCCGCACGTGGCGCGGCGGGGCGCCGCGGAGCTGAGCCTGCCGGTGCTGCACTTCGAAAGCCTCGACAGAGCCACGGTCAGTTGGTGTCGCGATTGGCGCGCAGAGATACGAATGACCGATCTGGCCGCCGAGGTCGCCTCCCCCGCGGTGACGGTTGGAGCGGTGGACTTTGTGCTGGTGCAGCTCGGACAGAGCCGCCAGCCGGTCGCTGACCGTCTCGCTCAATTGGGCACTCGGGAGGCCCGTTTCGGAGAGCTGTTCAACGGAGGGGAACTTGAGGCGGCGCTCGACGAGCACATCGAATTCTTCGACGGTATGCCAATATTCACCGTTCTGCCGGTGGTGGCCGCGATCGTCGACGACCTCATGCCCGCCTCCCGGCTGCGCCCCTGGTCGGTGGCCGAGGTCATCCATACGATGCTGCCGACAAACTCAGGCATGGCGGTTGCTTCTGCCCTCGACAGTGCCGGCCGGCCTGGTCGTCAATTGGTGTCGGCGGACCGGCTCGACCATGACTGGCTCGACGTCGGCCTCACAGGAATTCCCGGCCACCCGGCCCTGGTCGGCCGGGCGACGATGTTCACCTATCTCGACGATGCGCGCGCCGCCCTGGCAGGCGTCGCAGACGAGGTGTTCGCCGTTCGAGCTGGTAGTTAACGCGGGTCTCAGTTCTTCTGTGCTGCTGAACATTTGAGTCTTCAGGCCAGCAGGCTAGCTGGAAGTGCGTTGTCATCTTCACTTCCGCTGCGCGACCACCCAGGGGATCGCTCGGAGGGCGCCAAACACGAAGATGGACCATATGCACAAGATTCCGACCCATAGCGCCATCTCGTCGTCGCGCAGCCATGCCGCACTGTGAAGGGCGCCTTCGACGAGGGCGCCGATGCCAACGAACGCGAACAGGATGGCGCTGAGCCCAACGACCGCGCCCAGCCCCAGTGTGCTGCGGGATGGCCATCGGCGCTTCACGTACGTCTCAACACCCAACGCCGCGAAGAGAAGCGATCCGGCCCACGTGATAACCCAGAAACTAAGCATGGCGCCTAGGGCGCGTTTGCGACACCGTGGTCAATCTCTTGGTCAGCACGCCCGAGCGCGTCACCACACGACCCACCGTCTTACGCGCGGTAGCGGGTGCGCAGTGAAAATTGTTGCTCAGCAACGTATTGAGGTGCCCTTACGATCTTCCGGTGGGGGTTTCAGCGAGCAGTCTTGCCTTGCTCGATGCGCGCGCCGATGATGTCGGGTCGCGCATTCACTGGGAGATGCATGTACGTGCCGGTGGTGATCCGGAGACTGTCGGACTGACCGCCGGCGCCGGTCATGTTTTCATCTACGGGCCCGTCCGCCTCGACGACCGCGCCGTCGCGCATATCAACGCCCTTCTGGACGCGGTACTGCGCCGCGAACGCTGCATCGTCGAGGACCACCAGGGCCGACCGCGATTGATCTGACACTACGAACCCGAACCCCGTGGCTTCCTCGCTAGGGCCTGGACGGATCGGGAACCCACCACCCGGGCATGTACTCCACGTAACCCCACGGGGCAAGCTGATCTGGCGCTATCTCAACCACGTCGCGGATATCAATGGGCTGCTGCGGCTTGGGCCACGGCGGCTGCGCACCGTAATAGGAATCAGGGTGTGGGACACCAATTCCCGGAGCGACCTGCTGATAGCCCGGCGGGAAGAGCGCACCGGAGTCGGGGTCGATCACCCGAACGTCGCTCAGATCGAGGGGGTACTTTGCCGGCGGCGGGGGCGGCACATACCCCAGGCCGCCCTCAGGGTCTGGATACCAGAGGTTGGGGCCCACCTGCTTGTAGTTCGGTGGCGCGAGCTCTCCGTCACCCACGTAGGTCAACTTGGTGACATCGAGCCAGTACCGCGGATCTTCACCGTGCGGTGGGTCTTCCCCCGGCTTGTCGGTAGGAAGCTCGGCCGGAGCCTGGGGCAACTCACCGGAGCCGTAGCTGAGCGCTCTCACTTCGCCGGCGGCCTGGCTGGACTGCTGCTGAGTCGAGACCACTACCGACTGGGCGCGGGCGACCTGCGTCCGCAGGGCCTTGAGCACCATCATCTCCGCCGCCGGCGTGCGAGCCGATCCGGCCACCTCGGCGATCGAGCGTGTCTGGGCGACAATCGTGTCCATTTGGCGCGCCCCGCCCTCAGTGATCTGCGCCGCGTTGGCCAATCGCGCTTCCAAGGTGGAGTCGGTACGGCCGGCGGTGACCAGCTCCCGGTTCTGCTGCTGTACCACCGACGCATGCCGATCGACGAGCTGACCAGACAGGCCCGACATCTGCTGGCCCGCGCCGCTGACGGATTCCGCGGCCGTCTGCAGAGGAGCGCCTGACGTCGCCACAGGCCCGGGTGTACCGAACAGCGAGCGGGCGCGTTCGACCACCGCCAGCGCCTGGGCCGCCTCAAGCTGAATGGTCACGCCACCAATTATCGGGCATGCAGAGCCCTGGTGACAGCAGGAGTCAGCGCGGCCGCGCGGATGCCCGTCGCGATGAGTGTCGCCGCAGGGGGCCAGCCAAACGCCCTGTAAACTGATAACGATGATATCAGGAGGTCATGCACGATGGGCGATGTGCTGATCCGCGGGCTGTCCGACGCGGCGATCGCGCGTATCGACGCTGATGCCGCCGCCCGCGGCCTCTCGCGCCAAGAGTATCTGCGAACCAGATTCGAGACCGAAGGTTCAGTGGGCGCCCCCGCGCGGACCATGACCGTCGACGATCTACGCCGCGCCGCCGCGGCTGCCACCGACCTCGACGATCCCGACATCATGGACGCCGCGTGGCGGTGACCAACTGGCTCATCGACAAATCGGCCTACACCCGACTGGTGGCCTCCCCAGACGCCCAGGCCTGGGTCGAGCGCATCGAACGTGGTCTCGTGCGCATGAGCACCGTCACCCGCCTACAGATCGGCTACTCGTTCCGGAACGGGCCGCAGGCCCGCAGCGAATCAGGCGCACCGCCGCTGGCATTGATGCCGCTCGAGTACCTAACCCCAGCCGCCGAGGACCGCGCCGTGGGCGTGCAGCTCCAGCTGGCCGCCGTGGGCTGCACCGTGCCCCGGCGATCCCGGATCTGCTGGTGGCGGCTGTCGCCGAGATGGCCGGCCTCACCGTGCTCGCCCTCGACAGGGACTTCGACCTGATCGCGCAAGTCACCGGACAAGCCGTCGAATGGCTCCGCCTATGAGCACACACGTGCGCAGCCTTCACCGGCTGGCAGGGAAGGCGTCGACATGACCGCACCAGAGGGCCTGCCCACACCACCCACCCACATCGCCGGATACCGCGTCGAGCGGGTCCTGGCCGTCACGGCGATGGCGACGGTCTACCTGGTGCACAGTCCCACCCTGCCGCGCCGGGAAGTGCTCAAAGTGCTTCAACCCGAGCACGCCAAAGGCGACCACGTTCGCGCCCAGTTCCTCCACGAAGCCGACATCACCGCCGGGCTCGAACATCCCAACATCGTGCGCGTGTTCAGCCGCGGCGAGACCGACACCGGCCAACTGTGGATCGCCATGGAGTACGTCGAGGGAACCAACGCCGAGACTGCGCTGCGCGACGGACAGATGACGCCCGAGCGCGCAGTCCACATCATCACCGAGGTCGCCCGAGCCCTGGACTACGCGCACTCCCGCGGGGTCGTGCACCAAGACATCAAACCCTCGAACTTCCTGATCGCCGCCCAGAAACTGCCGGGCGGTCTCGACCGCGTCGTGCTCACCGACTTCGGTGCCGCGCTGTCCCCCCACAGCCGCGGAGCTGGCGACGGGCCCATGAGCGCCACCCTCGCCTACAGCGCGCCCGAAGTCATCACCGGGACATCAGCTTTGGACGGACGCGCCGACGTCTACGCCCTCGCATGCACGCTCTTTCGGCTGCTGACTGGAGACCACCCCTACCCGACAGACGCCGGGGTCGGCGCCACAGTAAAAGCTCATATGGACACCACCCCGCCCCGAGTGTCCGACCGGCTCAGCTGGGCCTCACCACAACTAGACAGCGTGATCGCCAAGGCGCTGGCCAAGAATCCCGCTGACCGCTACCCCACCGCCGGCGACTTCGCGGCCGCGGCCAGCGCGGCACTCACCCTCCCCCCGCCCTCGGCTCCAGCGGCACCGCCCGCCGATCGCGACGAGCCGCCACCCCACACTGAGCTAGGCAGGGCCGAGTCCCACGGCGCAGCAGCGGATTTCATCAGCCTGCTCCCCCACACCCGTGCCGTCTCACAACGGCGCCAGCTGATCGCGGCACTCGCAGTCGCCGCCGTGCTCATCATCGCCCTGTCGGTGTGGCTTATCGGACGCTCCGACCCGCCCGACACCGCGCCCACGGCGGCGCCAGCGACGACCACCGCGGCCCCGCCCGCCGCGCTTGAGGACCTCCGGCGGCTGCTCCCGTCCGGCTATCCCGCCGACGCATGCACCCCAGCACCGTCCCCTGATGGCGCGACGGTGATCACCTGCGGACCCAACACCGACGCTGGTGGACCCCGCAGCGCCACCTACACCCTGGCCGGCGGACCCGAGGCGCTGCGCACCACGTTCGACCAGCTCGTCGAATCCACGACAGTGGTGGTCTGCCCCGGCAACATCCAGTCTCCCGGCCCGTGGCGACGCAACGACACCCCCGCCGTCACCCGCGGAACCGTGCTTTGCGGGCTGAGCAATGGCCGGCCGCGTGTGGTGTGGACCAACGACGCGCAACGGCTCATCGCCGACGTGCAATCCGGTGGCCCCAACGATCCTCGGCTGGACCAGCTCTACGCCTGGTGGGGCACGCACTCGTAATCAGCTGGTCGGCGCGCCGGCATCGCGCGGCAAACACACCCCCGACACGGGCGCAGTACGGAGTCCCTTCCACGACGCGTGGCGCAGGCCTTTGCCCGCGTGATACTCGCGGTAGGCAACTTCACCGACATACCGCGGCTTGAACCACTGGACCCCCGACATCGACGCCCCCTCCGCCACCGGCGGCGCGGAGACCTCGGTCCCGGCCAACAGTGTGGCCAGGCGGCGACGTTCGGCACCGCTAAAACCCGTGCCGACCTGACCCAACAGCACGAGTTGGCCCGCCTCGTCGTGGGCGGCCAGGATCAGGGCCCCAACCTCACCGCGACGGCCGGCGAACGCCCCCACGACCACCGCCTCGGTTGTCGCGCGCACTGGGCATTTGATCCAGTCCCAGGGATCGGCCCGACCGGTATGGCGAATCCAGTCGTTTACACACGATGCCCTCGTGGTGCTGATCAGCGCAGATAGCGAGCATGTCCGCAGGAGCGACATCGGTCCAGTGCCTTGGCACCGTCAGTGCTGGCGAACGCTTCACCACCATCAGTGTGTCCATCAGCTCGCGGCGCTCCCGGTAAGGCCAGTGCGTGATGTCTTCGCCGTCGATGTTGACCACATCGAAGGCGAGATATCGCGTGGGCACCTCACGCACGAGCTGCCCGCTGGGCCGACGCTGCTGAGGCCACCGCCGCTGGAGCCGTCTAAACGACGGGCGCCCGTGCTCGTCGACGGCGACGATCTCACCGTCGAGGATCATTCGACGGCCACCGACTGCAGCTGCGACCGCGGACAACTCGGGGAAGGTTTCGGTGATGTCCGCCCCATTGCGGGACGTCACCCGCACCCGGGGATCTACAGTCAACATTCCCCGCTGGCCATCAAACTTCACTTCTACAGCAAACTGACCGCCGTGCGGGGCCTGGCCCAGCGTCGCCAACATGGGCGCAGGGGCCACGAGGCGGTCGGGGAACAACGAAGCGCGGGTCACGCTTCGACGGTACTCACCGGTGGCAGCGCGTCACTGTTACTGCCGCTTCCCGCAGCAGACTGGCCTATTGATCGGGCATTACTGTTGCTCGTCAAACGCCTCCGCCCGAGTGCCGAGGTACTTTCCCTTCACCGGCCGGCTGTTTCGGTCGGGCGCAGGCAGGCCTCTTAAGTATCGGCGGTAAGCGGTGTCATTGGTGAGCGGTCGGCCGACGATCTCGCCATCGTCGACCTCGTAACCCACTGACAGCAAGCGCCTTTCGACAGCACCGAGCGTCAACTCTTGGTCGCCGATCTTCACGATCAACGGTTCGATGATCTGGACCTCATAGTGGTCGTCAAGACTGACCTCACGCTCCTCTAGGTTTGGTCCTACTGTCGGCGAGGATGCATCGTCCTTGAACCGGATTGATGCCCAGTCCCCGAATACGGTCTGACCACCGATCAGTGCCGCGGCCTCGGCTACGTCGCGAGCATCAGCGGCGCTAACAGTCGTCAAATCCGGGATAAGGACTGGCGTAGACGTCGAAGTCTGAATGACAGACAGTGCCCGCAGATAGACCATGACATCGTCGGGGGAAGGCGGCCTCATGAGAAGGGATCTCACGGTAGTCGACGAACGGGCCGACTCGCTGAGCGACCTCCAAAACGTTGCCAGTGGCGATGCTCTGGAGGAACTCGATACAGGGTAGGACTGCATCGATCTCCTCACCGACGATTCGCGCCCTGGTGAAACCCCATGTGCCGAAACGTGTTTCGAGATCCGTACGAGTGTCAAACGTCAGATAACCCGACTCATCAGTGCCCGACTCCCACACGCCGGTCTGCTCGGGGCCGGTCCTAGCCGTGATCGAGAAGGTCAATGTGGGGCTGTATGTTCCGTCAGACCTGCGGACGCGGAAACGTGCAGCATAGTCTTCGCCCTGGCTCTGAAGGAGTACCTCGGTGAGCCCCCCGGACAGCGGAGCCCCCAGACCCCCGGGCAGATCAATGTCGACCTCGGCCGGCGCACTCAACGGCGTTCCGTACTTACGCCAACTGTCGTAAGCGTCTTCATCGAAAGCCGCATCCTCGGCTGCGAACCGCAGCCGAAATGGGATCGGTCGTTCACGCTGCGACTCGGAGAAACGTTGGTACACACGGAAAGTAAGTGTTCGGCCGTCGGGTTGGATCTCTTGCGTGGCTGCAATCATACCGTCACGGCGCGTAATCTCACCGGGTTCGAGGTCAATGCTGAACTCGTATCTAAAGTGTGGGTCAGTGTCGAGCACCTTGAATATCCGGTCGAGATGCGAAGAAATTTCGGCTGGTGTTACGAGCGCCACGTCATCAGCGGTTCCCGTACTCAATGCTTCTCCCGCCGATACGTCGCGCCGCAGGATCGCTGACATCTCAGCCACCGCCGAGCGGAGACGCGCGGCGCCACCGTGCAGGTAATAGTCAATGACGTAGGGGTATTCACCGGCCAGCGTCTCGCAAAATGCGCGCCCTTCCCACTTGATGACTCGCTCAGGGGCGTTACGCCACGCGGTAATGCGTTGCTTTTCGTCCTCGTTCAGCGCGAGCTCGGCATCCTCGAACATCTCGTTAATGACGTTATCGGGCATGGAATGAAACCAGTCGAGCTGATTGTCGACGGTATTGTCGACTGGCGCGATCAGGTACCAATCCCCCAGCGGCACGGGCGGTTCTCTGCGGACCAGACCTACCAGCACCCGCCGGAACGACTTCTCTATCTCCTTCTTTTGCGAGGCAGTGAGCGTCTTCGCGTAGCGCTTGATCTGATAGACGTCGTACTTGCCAGCTTCGCGTTTGCTCGGGTCTAGCACGTCGATGCCGAAGTCACCACGCGATGGGCGGACCCGGGTCGAAGACCTACGCTCGCTATAAAGCAAGTTGGCCACGACCGTCTCAGCCTCATCGCCACCAAGTTCCGACCATTCAACCCTGCCAGGCATACTCACTCCTCGGTTCCCACACCCCACACAACGCGATCAGCTACGAAAGGTTCCGCCCCCGGGGTTCGGCTGTCCTCAGCGGCGCCACACGTGAACGCGGTCGGTCTTGAGTGGGGCGCCTTCTGGACCCTTGACGTACGGGGCGATCCACTTCGGGCGCCGATCGGCATGATTGGGCCCACACGCCTGCTGACGCCAATGACCGCCCACCCACCACCGGTGTCGGTACTGACGGTCACCCAATGAACCATCGCGTTCCCCAGGCGGGCTCATGGGTCGCCGCAACTCAATGATGCTCACCCGGTTCGGGTCCGCAGCCGCACGAGACGATTCCTCGGTCTGCGTCGACGGTGCACTGCCGAGGACGCGAGTGGAGGCGACGGTGGGTTGGCCCATCAGGAGCCAGGCCGCCCCGACGACACTCACCAACGGCGACGCCTCAGCCGATCGGGCCACCTCAGCGGTGCGCGGCACCAACGGCTGCAGCAGCAGCGTCGGGTTGGTCACCCACAGTGGCGAAGACACCCCGTAGGGGGCCAGCAGTTCAGGGTTCTTAGCCAACCGTGACAACGGCTGAATTTGCAGCACCCCGTCGGGGCGAGACCACCACCACACCCCGTCCCACGAAACCTCGGTGGGATCGTTGGGGCTTAACGCATTCCATGGCACACTTCCGGCCGGCTTTGCCCAACACAACAGCCCGGTCGGAGCCGGCGCGGCGACAGCGGGCGTCCACTCCGGAAGGGAGTCGGCGGCATCGAGCGCGACGTCAACCATGTCGCGCGAAACCCAGTACAGCTCAGCACGTTTGATGACATCGGCCTCGCCGCTCATCTGGCTCAACGACTCGGCCAGCTTCGCCTGCAACCGCTTCAACCTCCGAAGGCTCTCCCCCGCAGCTCCCAAGGCCTCGGACGGTTCTGCAAGGGCGCTGGATTGGTGGTCGACAAGGCTGTCCAGAGCGTTGCACCACTGCCGGCGAATATCGGGCAGGCCCGGTGCCGCCCACGGGGTCGCTTTGCGGCGGCTCATTGCATGCCCGCCGGCTTAGCCGAGACCATCGGCGAACTCCATGACCGCCGCCGCCTGTTCTTGGAGAAGCTCGACGAATTTCGGCGACGACTGGGTTTTCATATTCGCGTCGAGCTCACCGGCCAGGGCGCGCAGTCGGGTGCCGGCGCCGCGCAACTCGGCCAGTTGGACATCGCGGCTCACCGGCGACGGCGTCACGTAGGTCAGCACCGCCCGTAGCTCAGGAAACCTGATGGCTTTGCCGCCTCGCTGCTCGTCGAACAGCCGGGCAAGCGTGCCTTCAGTCTGGGCCCAACTGCGCATTTCCGATTCGAGCCGGGCCGCAATGACGTGCAGGGCCGCCGGGATCCCAAAGGCGATCGTCGAGTCGGCGCCGCTGCCGTACGTGCGGACGGTCTCGGCGAGGTCGCGAACTTCGGTTATCACCTTGCTCAGGTGAGTCGCATCAACTTGCACAGGCATAACAGCGATCCTAAGTGAGCGCGGCGCCTCTGATCTGCAGAGATTTCCCCCGCTCACACCAGCTGCACTCCAGTCGGGGAGATGGCACTGCCGTGCCCGCGGCTGGCCCGTACCCGACACACGCCCCGGGCCTTGCCTGTGGTTCTGCCTTTCTGGCCCTCCGATTGTGGCCGGCGGTCCGCTCCGCGCAAGGCCACGGCCTCCGCTGCGCTGCGGGCCCACAGGCTCGGGGCAGCTCCCCCACAAACGTTCGCTGCGCTCACCCGGGACTTGCCCCGCCCGGACCTTTGCACTCCACGGCCCTCTACCGGCCCAAATCTCCAGTGCCAGAAGGCAAAAAGAACGGGCGGGAGATCCCACGATGAGCACCCAGGCACACCATGAACAGGCCAGCCTCTTCAGCGACGACACCAGCACACGCCGCCACCCCCGGCATGTGCTGTCCTACGGTCTCGGATTGGACAGCACGGCGGTCCTACTGCGCTGGCTCACCGACCCGTCCAGCCGCGACTTCGACCTGTCCGACCTGGTGGTCATCACCGCCATGACCGGAGACGAGTTCAGTGCCACCGGGGCCGACGTCGAGCGCTACGTGCTCCCCGAGCTGCGCCGCCACCGGGTCCGGTTCGTCCAGGTCGGCCGCCACCAGCTGCTCACCACCGCCGCCGGCGAGGGCATCACCACCTTCAGCGACACCACCGAACCGGACCGACTCTTCGTCGAGGGGGCCTACGCGCTGTCGACGGAGATGCTCACCGCCGGCACCCTGCCGCAGCGCGGCGGTGCCCGCAAATGCAGCGCCCGAGCCAAGGGCGCGGTCCTCGACCCGGTGATCGCCCGACTGACCGGCGGGCAGCCTTACCAGCATTACGTTGGCTTCGAGCTCGACGAGACGGTCCGCGCCGAGCGCGACGCCGCCTACAACACAGCAGCCCGAACCGGCTGCTACCCCCTGATCCAATGGGGATGGACGAGAGCTGACTGCGACACCTTTGTCTACAACCTCACGGGCCGCCGATGGCTCAAAAGTGCCTGCAGCTATTGCCCTTTCGCGATCAGTTCGGCACGAGGCGTGCAGTCGACGCTGCAGCGTTACGCCGCTGATCCCGCGGCCGGAGCGCTGGCCCTGTTCATCGAACGCGTCGCGGTCTGTATCAACGACAAGCAGACCCTGCGCCCGACTGGCCGCCTCTACGATGATGTCGCTGCTGCTGGTCTGACCGGTGTCCTTGACCTGTTCCACCGCCGCCTCGACGACACCGAGCACGCGATCTACGAAGTGCGCCGGGTGGCCAAGGTTCGCGGGACGGGAACCAGGCCGGTCATCGCCCGGTCAGTGCGTCTGCTCGATCGTGGATCTCGCGCCGAGATGGCAGCCGCACTACTGGGCCTGCCCGGGCAGTTGCACACCGGCAACGACGGCATCGCGCGCAGCATCGCGCTGCGCCGCGGTGAGACGCCGCCATGGGCAGAGCGGTTCTATGTCGCCTGCCCGGCCGTCGTTGCGGACAAGGCCAGACCCCACTTCGAGCGCTGGTTCGCCGAGGTGGCCAGCGATGTCGCACTGTTCTGACACCCGGCACGGGGCACGCCAGCTACAGCCCCAGCGGGTCCGACCAGGCCGGCTGCGCATAGGCGGTGTCGAACGGGATCGCCGGGCGCGGCCACGCGCCGGTGACCACCCAGGTCAGCACCGGCTCCGACACCGGACCCTGGATCGGCCGCGTCAACGCATCGACCAGCGCACTCTCACACGACGACATCAACCCAGGCTACCGGCGTGGTGCATACCCAGAATGGAAGCGCCTGGCGGCGCTGCAGCTGATTCGCCGGCCCCTGCGGGCCCGCCGACCCACCGAATTTTGCCTTTCTGGCCCTCCGATTGTGGCCGGCGGTCCGCTCCGCGCAAGGCCACGGCCTCCGCTGCGCTGCGGGCCCACAGGCTCGGGGCAGCTCCCCCACAAACGTTCGCTGCGCTCACCCGGGACCTGCCCCGCCCGGACCTTTGCACTCCACGGCCCTCTACCGGCCCAAATCTCCAGTGCCAGAAGGCAAAAAGAACGGGCGGCCACCGCCCACTCACCTCCCGAAAGGAACCCACCATGGCTCACGAACTCGATCAGACCGCAGGCAAAGTCAGCTTCGCCGACTCGCGTACCGACGCCTGGCACCAACTCGGCCAGCAGGTCGGCCACGCTATGACCGCCCGCGAGGCTCTGCACGCCGCCCACCTGGCCAACTGGAACGTCCGCAAAATGGCGCTAGTTATCCCCCAGGAGCCGGTGATCAGCGAAACCGGTGTCACCACACCCGCCCCGCTGGCAGTGCCCGACCAGTGGGCCACCGTGCGCACCAACCCCATCACCGGAGCCCTCGACGTGCTCGGCGTGGTCGGCAACAAGTACGAGCCGATGCAAAACGAAGCATCGTGTGACCTGCTCGACGCGCTCACCGGAGAAAGCGGTGCGGTCTACGAGACCGCCGGGGCGCTACGCGGCGGGCGCGAAACGTTCGTGACCATGAAGCTGCCCGAATCCATGGTGTTCGACGGAATCGACGGCACCAAGGACCGCACCGACTTCTACCTGGCCGCGCTGAACTCTCACGACGGGTCCAGCAAGTTCCGCTTCCTGGTGACGCCGGTGCGCATCGTATGCGCCAACACCCAAAGCGCGGCCATCGCACGCGCGGCGGCCAGCTTCGGCATCAGCCACACCGGCGGGGCCGCCGTCGCCTTGCAGGAGGCCCGACGAGCACTCAAGTTGAGCTGGCGCTACGTCGAGGCATTCGAACAGGAAGCAGCCGCCCTCTACGCCGCCCCCATGGACCTCGACCAGATCCGTCACTTCGTCGGCGAGCTCGTCGACGTCGACGGAGCCGAGTCCAAGACCACGGCCCGCAACCGTCGCGACACCGCCAACGCGATCGTCAAACTGTGGGTGTCCAGCCCCACCGTCGCCCCGATCGCCGGCACCCGGTGGGCGGCCTACAACGCGGTCACCGAGTACGTCGACCACTACAGCAAGGTCCGCGCCGCAGGAGATCCGCAGTCGGTACGGGCCCTGCGCGCAGTCACCGGCGGCAGCACCGCTCAGAACCTGAAGACCAACGCCTTCCGGATGCTGCAAACTCTCTAACCCCCGAGGGTGGTCTGGCCCGTCCCGCGGGCCAGACCACCCCATCACCCACGATCCCGAAAGGCACTGCTATGCAGGAACATCGGGCACGACGGCCACGGCTTTACCGACCCGCACCGATGCCATCGGGGAACTGCACAGGCGGAAGCGCCTGCGGCGCTGCTGAACACCGGGTCCCTGCGGGCCCCGGCGCTAGTTTATTTGCCTTCTGGCTTTCGATTATGGCCGGCGGCCCGCTGCGTGCAAGGCCACGGCCTCCGCTGCGCTCCGGGCCCAAGGGCTCGCAAATTTCTTTCGAGGCTCGCTGCGCTCGCGCGAAGAATTTTGCGCCCGGACCTTTGCACTCCACGGCCCTGATGCCGGCCCAAATCTTCAGTGCCAGAAGGCAAAAAGAACGGGCGGCCACCGCCCACTCACCCCATCGATGAAAGGTCACCATCACCATGAGCGAGAACACCACCACCGTCACCGACAACGACACCAACGCACAGGTCGCGGCGGCAGGCACCCTCGAACACCTCGACCCGCACACGTTGGAGCTGGAAACCAACGTCCGCGACGACGCCGCACTCGACGCTGATTTCGTCGCCAGCATCAAAGAGCACGGCGTGCTCAACCCCATCGCAGCGGTGCGCGGACACGACGGCGTGGTGCGGGTGCGCGCCGGACAGCGACGCACCCTGGCCGCACGCGAGGCTGGTCTGACCAGCGTCCCGGTCTACGTGCGCCCAGCCGGTGCGACCGACGACAAGGCCCAGGTGGTCGAACGGGTCTCCGAGCAGATCGTGGAAAACGACCGACGCCGCGAACTCACCGAGGCCCAGCGGGCACGCGGCATCCAGCAGATGCTCGACGCCGGAGCCTCCGTGACCAAGGTCGCCAAGAAGCTGTCCATCGGGCGTGACACGGTCAAATCCGTGGCCACCGCCGCCGGATCACAGGCCGCGATGGAGGCACTCGACGCGGGGCAGCTGTCGCTGTCAGAGGCCGCGGTGCTCAGCGAGTTCGATGACGACCCCGACGCCATCATGCGTCTGCTTGAAGTGGCCGGAACCAACCGATTCGAGCACCGGGTCGCCGAAATCCGCCAGGACCGCGCCGCCCAACAGGCCTACCAGGAAGCTGCCACCAGCTACACCGAGCAGGGATACACCGTGGTCGAGGACTTCCCCGCCTACGGGGACACGACCTGCGTGGAACTGCGCTACCTGCGCACCCCCGAGGGCGAGGCTGCCACCGACGAGCATGTCACCGACCCTGCACACTGGGCGGTCTGCCTAACCGAAGTCGAAGGCTACGTCGACACCGAGACCGGCGAACCGGTCGACGCCCACGACATCGACTGGCACGCTCGATTCAGTGCCACGGTTGCCGAGGGCAAGCGCGACCCCAGCTCGGTCACCGAAGTGGTTGTGTGGGAGGCAGATTGGCTGTGCACCGACTACGCCGCCGCCGGACTGGTCTTGTGCGACTCACTGGCTAAGCGCGTGGAAGCCCTCGCCCGCGAGGACGGCGACCATTACGCCGATGACTCCAGCGACCAGGACGCCGAAGCGCGGGAGGCCGCAGCAGCCGAAGCGGCGCGCCGCGAGCGGCGCAAGGTCATCGCGCTCAACAAGCTCGGCGAAGCCGCCCAGCAGGTGCGTCGCCAGTTCATCACCGACAAGATCCTCGCCCGCAAGACCGCCCCCAAGGGTGCGGCGATGTTCGTGGCGAGCTGCCTCACCCGCGACGTGCGCCTGATCGAGGAACACCACGGCGGGCAGATCAGCGCCGAGCTGCTCGGGGCCAGCGACTCGACAGCAGTGACGAAGATGGTGGCCGAGCTGCCCGCCACCGGCGACGGACGCGCCCAGGTGATCACGCTGGCGCTGGTGCTCGGTGCACTGGAAGCCCGTACCGGCAAGGACGCCTGGCGAGGCAGCGGCTGGGGCCACTACGTCGGAGCCGCCGAGCTGCTGCGCTTCCTGGCCGACAACGGCTACCCGCTGGCCGACATTGAGCGCGTCATCCTCGGCGAGCAAACCGCCGATGCACTCTATGACTCGCTGACCGAGCAGTCCGAGCCCGCCGAGGACGACTAGCCCCCGCGTCGGGAGGTGGGGCCGGTCAGCGCCGGTCCCACCTCCCGCTCGGGACCGCCATCAGCAGGACCATGGTCGCGCATTTCATCCACGAAATCGACATCGCCGCGACCAGTGCAGCGGAAGCGCCTGTCGGCGCTACTGAATTATTTTTCTGACCGCTTTCTCTTTTCTCAATTGTGGCCGGCGGCCCGCTCCGCGCAAGGCCACGGATACGGCCTAACGGCCCGGAAACTTTTCCACGAATCCGCTCGCAAAAGACGCTCACGGGGAAAACTTTCCGTCCGGACCTGTGCACTGCGCTGGGCCCTACGCCGGCCATGACATTGATGCGAGAAAGCGCCAAAGAACAGGCAGCACCACAGCTGAACAGGATTGTGCGGACGCATGTTAAGACCGATTCGAGGGTCCGATACCGGCCAGAGCCATACCGGCGGAACGGGTTGCCTTCAGCGTAATTACGCGCTGGTTTTCGCCCGGTCAAAAAAGGTCACAGCTTACCCACAAATAGCCCGATAAATGTTGCCTGACACGCCGAAATGCCGATATAATCGAAATAGATAACAGCAATTCGTGACAACCCTTAAGGAGTGAGAAATGACCGCCATCACCGTCTACACAAAGCCCGCCTGTGTGCAATGCAACGCGACCTTCCGCGCATTGGACAAAGCAGGTGTGGATTACGCGAAAGTCGACATCACCGTCGACAGCGACGCCCGCGACTACGTGATGGGACTGGGCTACCTGCAGGCCCCCGTCGTGGTGGCCGGCGGACAGCACTGGTCCGGTTTCCGGCCCGACCGCATAGCTGAGGTCAGCAAAGCCCACCCGCTGAGCGCCTGATCACCTTTGACCGCGACAGGAGACCCACGATGTACCAGCTATCCATCGACCACCATGGCCGGTCGGTCACCACCACCGACCACCCCGACCGCGACGACGCTCACCGCAGCCTCATCAACTACGTCATCGGCGCCGACTACTACCTGCGGCCGCTGCCCACGCACCCCGACACCACCCGCTACGAGCTGCTCGCCCTGGCCGAACCCGACAGCCGCGCCACCAGGCCGCATCACACGGGACACGCCACCATCGCCCCTGCCGGTCACGAAGCCAGCGAGACCGCCACCTACCACGCCGCCGTCGCCGCGCAGCGATGGATCACCGACCACCACGACACCTGGCACCACGGGTCCGACACCGACCCCGGAGCGCGCTACCCGCTGGCGGTCCTCACCGCCGCCCGCGCCGAAGGGCACTGCTGGTTCACCGCTGGCACACTCTGGCGCGAAGCCGCACAGCTGGCCGGAGTCGAGCTGCCCACCGCACCCGATCAGCATGTTCTGGAGACACTGCGCCATCACGCCCTGAGCCAGGCCGGTACCCACCCCAGCCCCGCCGAGCTGGCCGCCGCCGTGCACGCCGCTTTGCCCACCGCCACCACTACCGACCAAGCCAGCGCCCTGACCTGGTGGTATGCCCTGCTGATCTGGGGGGCCACCGCATCATGACCGCCGCGCACCGCGCCCCACTGCACGTCGTCCCCGACAACGACACCGACCGGGCGGCCACCGAAGACTTCGAGCTCAGCGCTGAGCCGAGCGGCGAAACCATCGCCGCACGCTGGGAGCCGGAAAATCAGCTCGTCGGAGCCCTGCTGTGGATGCCCTACACCCGAGCGCGCACGTTCTGCGACCTCATCCCCGACACCGCCATCTGGCGGCCCATGAACCGCTGGGTCTACGAGATCATCCGCCGCGTCACCGACGCCCGCCGCGACCCCGATCCGGTCACCGTATTGGCCTACGGTCGCCAACACGCCGCCACCCAGTCGCTGGACCCCACTCGCCCCCCGACCGCCGGCCAACACCACCGACTGGCCCTGCATCTGGCCGACCTCTACACCCACACCGTCAGCGCCGCCGCAGCAGCCAACCACGCGCGCGACGTGCTCGACGAGGCGTACCGCCGTGCGGTGCGCGAACACGGAATCCGCATGCAGCAGATGGCCGACAGTGGCGCCGACCGTGCCGACCTCACCACCCACATCAGCACCGCCCGCGACGACCTCGCCGAACTGTGGCGACGCGCCGAAGCGGCCGCCCAGCCCGGATGGGACCAGCCGTGATGAGCCCCGGCCGTACCTCCACCCCGGTCAGCGTCGATCTGCGCATCGCCGCCCGCGCTGGCCAAGCGGTCCAATCCTGCGCCGCCCAGGACCACGGCCAATCCGCCCGCACCGCGCACGCCTGGATCGACACCCTGCACAACCGCGCCCGCCGCGCTGCCGAGCGGCAACGCACGCGGTCGCAGCGCTGAGCCTGCGCCCGAACCTGGGTTGTCAGCGGTCGCGCCCACAATGATTCGCAGCACCCCACCAGGAAGAAAGGGACTCGCGATGCGGCCCACCCGAGCAGCAGCACTGACCGCCCTCGCCGGGGCCCTCATCCCCATCACCAGCCTGTTCGCACCCGCGCTCAGTCATGCCGGCGCGTACACCGTGGCCGCCGGCGACGAGATCGCCGTGCACTCGAACACCGGGTCCACCACCTGCACGCTGGGCTACACCTACACCGCCGGGGCCACCACCTATGGGGTCACCGCCGGCCATTGCACTCGAGGTGGCGGCTCCGCAGTATCCGACCACGACAGCGGGGCCACCGGCGCCGTCGCCGTCGCCGTCAACGACCCCGATCCGCTTTTCGACGACTTCGCGCTGATCAACTTCGGCACCAGCCGATCGGTGTCCACGATCAACGGCATGCCTGTCAGCGGCATGGGTGTTCCAGATCCCGCAATCACCGTGTGTCGCAGCGGAATCCGCACCAAGACCGTCTGTGGACAGCTCGACGGGCGGCTACTCGGCTACCAATACAGCGTGACCGGGATGCCCGAAAGCATCCCCGGCGACTCCGGAGCGCCCGTGTGGCAGCCCGCCAGCGACGGCACCGCCACCATCGTCGGTATCTGGCTAGGCGAGCACCACACCCACAGCGGCACCCGCACCGGCCGCTTCACCAGCCTGACCGAATCGCTGACCGATCTGGTCGTCGCCGGCCTGCAGCGCTGACCCCGGGAGCGGGCCGGTGCCCGTGCACTGAGAAAAGCCGGCGCGCAGCGCCGCCCACATCTATCCACCAAACCCGCACGCTGGGCTGAGAAACAACCCCGGTCCATTCTCGCCACGGTGCCGATTGCGCGAAATACCGCCTCGCAGAACCCGTTCGGGGTGAAGGCACTTATAGTGCCAGCCACTGACGGCCCGTCACCTCGCCCGCGCCCCACCTGTCAAGCGGCGCCCGGAGGCGCCGATGCCCGCCTGCGGCGGGCGTGGGTTTGGGTAGCTGCTCACCTTTAACCGTTCAGCTGGGTCGCCCAGTGTGACCGACGAGGCCCCGTCACGCGCAACCCACACCCGCGCCGAACTGCGCAGGCCGAGTGACCTTTTCGGCCCAACGCCAGCTCGCCAGGGCGCTGCGCGCCGGCTCACGCGGGCCGAAAACCCTGCTCCGCTCGTCACGGCCTCTTCGGGGTTGCGCGCGCCACCCCGCCGGTCCCCCGCAACCCCAGCGCTAACCGGCGCACCCAACCCGTACACGAACGGAGAACACCATGACCAAGATCGCCATCCCTGAGTCGCACATCGCACTTCCCGCCGGAGCGATCTCCCAGGCCTACGTACGACTGCGCGGCGCCCAACAGCCCGACATCAGCGTCCACCACGCCCACACCGACACGCCCGCGTCACCCTCACCTGGGGACGCATCCTGTTCACCTTCTTCAACACCCAAGCAGCCCAGGGCGTGCTGGAAGCCTTCGGAGCCGCCCGCCAGGCGCTGGCCGGGCTCCCCGACAACCTCGCCCCGCGCGACCAACAGCCCTACGACGGGCCCGCCATCGGCGTCGACTGGACCCGACGCCCGCCCTACGCCGTCACCCGCCGCGAAGCCCTCACCCCCGACAAGCGACGCACCATCCGCTGGGTCGAGGTCTACATGCGGCCCGTGACATTCCAGATCGTCGACCTCGCCGCCTACCGCAGCGCTGTCGAAGTCCTCCAACTCGCCCACAAAACAGCCGCCGCCGTCTGCCTCGACGGAGACCAACACCGCTTCGACCCCACCGACGCCAGCTACCGCCCGACCCGGTGATCCACAGGGGCCGCACTTATCCACAACCGGGAGTGCGGCCCCTCCCGCCACCGCCTCCTGGCGGCGATCATCGGAACATGACCATCACCTGGGCAGTGACCAGCAGCGGCCACCGCAGCGAGCAGACCATCATCGGTCTCGGCGACAACCCCGCCCACGCACGCACCCGGCTCACGGCCGCCACCGCGGCCCTGATCGCCCGCGCCGGCGATGACGAATGGCCGCGCTACACACTGCACCTCGGAGCCGACATCGCCGCCATCATCCAGACCGGCCATGCCGTCGACGGCAGCCCCGACCACACCGGCACCGCCGAGCTCCTCGCCTGCCTGCACCACGACAGCCCCCACCCCTTCACGCCGTAACCCCCGCACACCACACCGGCGCGGTGCGGTGTCTTCGCCGTGCGCGGTCGCCGGCGCACTAGACTAAGCGCCACCAACTCCGAATGCGCCTGCAGCCAGCCCAAGGAATGCGCCCGGCTCCGCGACCACGCCGACAATCTGCCGCTCCCCACCGGCGCCGAACTGCTCACGATGCTCGCCGACGCCCTCGACGCACCCGCCGAGCTCATCACCGCCGAACAAGCCAGCAGCTGGGCCGGGCGCGCCCTCACCGCCGACGAGCTCGACCGCCTCTCCGAAGCGATCCCGCACTCCTCGATCCCCGACGCCATCGACACCATCGCCGCCAGCTGGGACTAAAACTCAGCACCGCGGGCCCGGTCACCCACCGCAGGGTGACCGGGCCCCCCTTTTCCTCCGGTCCTAGCCGCCCGCCGCAGCACCCCTCCGGGGCGCTTGGCGAACGTCCGATATCCGTAACCCGTCACCTATCTACCTGTCAGCAGCCGCCCAGCCTGACCGCAGGACCCCGAGCCGGCTCAACCCACACCCGCGCCGAACTGCACAGGCCGAGTGACCTTTTCGGCCCTGCCAACTCGCCGAAGGCGCTGGCGCGCCCGGCTCGCGCACGCCGAAAACCCTGCTCCGTCCCGGCGCGGCCTCTGCGGGGTTGACCCGCCCCACCCCACGGTCCATGACGCGGCCGCACTGACCGGCGCACCGCCGGTCACCAACAGTGAGGACCCACCATGTTTGACCCGTTCGACAGGATCGCCGTACCCACCACCGCCGGCACCTACGTCATCGCCCTGTACTACGACATCGACGCCGCCGCACCCGATTACAGCGACGACGGCGGATTCGTCTATCTCGGCACCGCCCGCACCATCAGCGCTCAACTGGGCGACGCCGCCCATGACGTCGCCGCCCTGCTGCGCCAGCACACCGCCGCCAATGACTCCCTCAACGACCATGAGTACCGGTCCGCGGCCGCCCTCTGCCGCTACCTGTGGCTGACCCGCGGACTCACCGGCATCCTGGAAGTCACCCGCAGCGGCGACCGCTACGGCACCGCCGAGCCCAGCGCCGACCGCTACCGCAGCATCGACGGTCTGGCCTGGGCGCCCGCCGACGCGACAGCACCCCTGGACTACACACGTGGCACCGTGGCCGCCTACGACGCCTGGGCCAACGGCGAGGTCTACGGCTACACCGTCGTCGCCCCCGACGGCCGAGACGTCGCCTCCTGCTGGGACTTTTACGCCGACCCCGACGAGCCGATCACCGCTGACGCTCCCCCCGGCCTGGCCATCATGGTCGCCGAGGCGCGCGAGGAGATCGACCAGGACGTCGAAGCACGGACGGCCCAGGCCAACACCATCGGGTCCGGATTCATCGGGCTCATCTAAAAACACTGTCCCGGCGAGCCGGCCACCGCGACATCCACCGGTGGCCGGCCGCCCTACAGCGACCCACCGCGTGCTGGCGGCCGCCCTGGCGGGCGCCGGATGCCCGCCTGCGGCGGGCGTGGGTTGGGTAGCTACTCACCTTTAACCGTCAGCAGGGGTCGCAGCCTAATCGGCCGGGGGCCCGACCGGTCAACCCACACCGACGCCGAACTACGCAGGCCGAGTGACCTTTTCGGCCCTATCAAGCTCGCTGCCGCTCGCGGGCCGAAAACCCTGCTCCGTGCGGCGTCGGCTCTTCGGGGTTGACCGCCCACCCTCACCCGATTGACCGCTCCCCAGCGCTGACCGGCGCACCACTCACCACGAGAAACGGAGAACAACAATGGACCACGCATTCGAACTCGCCTTCGACCTTCTCGCCGAAGCCGCCGACCGCATCCAGCACCAGCAGTACGGCATCACCCGAAACCTGCACCACAACCACGGACCGATCCAGCTGACCACCGTCCACGAGTACAGCCCCGAACAGGGACACCACCTCGTCCTGCTCGCCAACGACGACTACGGACTCCTGGCCGCCATCGAAGCCACCGCACCCGACCTCGACACCACCCCCGACACCCGCATCCAGAAAGTCCGGGCCGGCGACCTGACCTTCCACGCCGTGCCCGGCACCTGGTCCTACCGCGCCACCGGCGCCCACACCTACACCCTGACCGCCGGAATCGGCGACGAGCCGATGTGGACCCTCCACATCGACCACGCACCCCTGGCCCTGGCCTACGACGACCTCCACCAGGCCATCGACGACGTGCTCACCACCGAACCCGCCGCCGCATAACCCACCCCGCCGGGCCCGCCACCACCAGGCGGGCCCGGCCCCATCCACCCACTCACCCACTGAAAGGACCCACCATGACCAACACCAACGACGCCGACTGGCAGGCCGACTGGGCAATCGAGATCGACCGAGGCCGCTTGGCCCTCGACGGCAGCCTGGTCGACGCCATCAACGCCCTCACCCGCGCACAGCAGGCGCTGGCCACCTTGACCAGCACACACGTCTACGACACCGAGTTCGCCGAGAACCCCCAAGGCGACGACATCGCCTCGTTCCTGTCCGACAGCCTGCGCAACACCCGAGCCGCCTACCACATCGCTCACCGCGTCATCGAGGACGAACGCACCTAAAACGTCAGGGGCCGGGCTCACCGCCACCTGGTGGGCCCGGCCCCGCAGTCCCGAAAACAGCTCTGCACCAACACATCTCAACCACGGAGGCCCGACAATGCGAACCGCTCCACATCCACAATATGCGTTGCAAGGCGTATTCCCTCAGAGTAGTATCAACGTATGTTGATCGACTGGTCCGACGAGTTCAACACCTGGCTCGATCGCCTCGAAGACCACGCCGATACCGACCCCATCAGCGCCCGCCGACTCGACTACATCACCGCACAACTGCAGCACCTCCAAGAACTGGGCGAGCCACCCGAAGACGACACCGCCCACCTGCGCCGCGTCCGCCAATCCAAGACCTATCCCGTCTGGCGACTCTCACACCCCTACGACCCCGACATCGCCGTGCGGCTCATCGTGTGGTTCCCCGACCACGAGCACGCCGTCATCGCCCTGTTCGCCGGCGACAAAGCCCGCATCGGAAACGTCTTCTACAACAGCGTCGGCACCCGCGCCGACGCCGCCATCGAGACCTGGAAACAACGGAAGGACACCCAATCATGACCATCGAAGACCGCGGCGGTGCCCGCCTGACCAAGCTCCTCGCCGATCCCGAACGCGCCGAGCGCGTCAGCCAGATCCGCCAACAGATGCGCGACGACGACCGCGCCTACGCCATGAACCTGGCACTGATCCGGCACGCCGCCGACCTCACCCAAGTCGAACTCGCCCGACGCCTGGGAGTAGGACAAGCCGCGGTGTCCAAAGTCGAACGCCAACACGACCTGCTGCTGTCCACCCTGTCCAGCTACGTCGCCGCCGCCGGCGCCAACGCGCGCATCGTCGTCACCGTCGGAGACCGCGACCTGGAATTCGACCTCGCCACCCTGGCCGACGCAGCGCCACCGGAACAGTAACCAGTCGCATCCGAGGCACCCGCCAGCGCGCGCCGCTGGCGTGGTGCCCCTCGTTCATCATCGAGCCTCGGCGCTGCGGCCCCGAGGCGCCGGCGCACTAGGAGCGACCGCCGGATGCCCGCCTGCGGCGGGCGTGGGTTGGGTAGCTACTCACCTTTAACCGTCAGCAGGGGTCGCAGCCTAATCGGCCGGGGGCCCGACCGGTCAACCCACACCGACGCCGAACTACGCAGGCCGAGTGACCTTTTCGGCCCTATCAAGCTCGCTGCCGCTCGCGGGCCGAAAACCCTGCTCCGTGCGCCGTCGGCTCTTCGGGGTTGACCGCCCACCCTCACCGATTGACCGCTCCCCAGCGCTGACCGGCAGCGCACCGAAAGGGGAAACGTCATGTCCATCACCACCGCCATCATCACCACCGACTGCATCGCCACCATCGACCAGCCCGTCGATTGCCTCCTCGACGCCATGATCGAAGCCCAGAACCGCGTCGGACAGATCACCTGGGACGACATCGCCGCCGAGCGGGCCCAGGGCACCTACCGCAACCGGGCCGGCGCCCGGACACCCATCACCGTCGTCGACACCAGCACCACCACCGACCTGCTCGACACCATCCGAACCTGGATGCCGCCCGCCTAAGCGCAGCGCCGCCCGGCCCGGCCCCGCCTCGCGCGGGGACCGGGCTACCGGCGTCTTCCGGGATCACACCTCACCAGCAGCAGCGGCCGCCCTGGCGGGCGCCGGATGCCCGCCTGCGGCGGGCGTGGGTTGGGTAGCTACTCACCTTTAACCGTCAGCAGGGGTCGCAGCCTAATCGGCCGGGGGCCCGACCGGTCAACCCACACCGACGCCGAACTACGCAGGCCGAGTGACCTTTTCGGCCCTATCAAGCTCGCTGCCGCTCGCGGGCCGAAAACCCTGCTCCGTCCGGCGTCGGCTCTTCGGGGTTGACCGCCCACCCTCACCCGATTGACCGCTCCCCAGCGCTGACCGGCGCACCACTCACCACGAGAAACGGGAGAACACCATGACCACCACCACCGCCACACCCACCGTGCCCACCACCGTGTACCTCAACGAGGTCCCCGCAAGTTTCCTCGGCTTCAACCGCGCCGCACCCGCGCGGCTGCGCGCCGCCGCAACTTTCAACCTGCCCATCCCCACCGACACCCGACCACAGCAGACCGCCATCAGCGCCGCACTCGAGCACATCTTCGACGAGCTCAACTGCGAACCCACCGCCACCTGGGCCACCGGATGGCGCCGCGCCGGACACCGCAGCCTGTCCGTCGGCGACGTCGTAGTCATCGGCGAAACCGCCTGGGCCGTCGCCTCGGTGGGCTGGAACCCCGTGTCCACCGACGAACTCACCGCAGCCATCGACCGGTCCTGACCACCCGATCGGGCCCCGCCCCGGCGCGGGGCCCGATCACCACCCCAGCTCATCCATCACCCATCCTTGAAAGGACACCACCATGGGCCAATACTTCAACCCCGTCATCGTCGACCCCACGGGCCGACCCCTGGCCGCCCTCAACCCCGCCACCTACGGCGCCGGACCCAAACTGTCCACCCACACCCGCGCCGACTGCCCCTCATGGCCGCCGTGGAAATACTGCTCACCCTCGACGGCGGTGCCCGCCTGGTCTGGGCCGGCGACTACGAGGACCCCGACGACGACCAGGATGCGCTGTATTGGCTCGTCGAACCCCAGCATTTCGTGCGGTTCGCCGGTCTCATCGACCCCGACGAGCCGGTCACCCCCAACGCTGAAGCGCCCACAGCACTGCCGGCCCACCGGTACATCTGCAACGCCGACAAGCGCCAGTACCTCGACAAAGACCACTTCGGTGTCGACGACTACGGATTCCGGCGCTCCCCCCTGCCCTGGCTCACCGCCGAAGGCGGCCTCGCCACACACAGGCGCCACACCACCTGGGCCCGCGACCGCATCTACCTCGCAGCCCAGCACCCAGGCCCCGGATGGACCGAAGTGCCCGCCCTGCTCTGGGTCTGACCAACCACCAGCCCGCCCGGGTCCGCGCAGCCGCGCGGGACCGGCGGGCCTGTGGTGTCTTCCGGTCCGCCGCCCCCTGTCGGCCGGCGCGCCCGGAGGCGCGGATGCCCGCCTGCGGCGGGCGTGGTCCGTAGCCCCTCACCTTTAACCGTTCAGCTGGGTCGCCCAGTGTGACCGACGAGGCCCCGTCACGCGCAACCCACACCCGCGCCGAACTCCGCAGGCCGAGTGACCTTTTCGGCCCAACGCCAGCTCGCCAGGGCGCTGCGCGCCGGCTCGCGCGGGCCGAAAACCCTGCTCCGCTCGTCACGGCCTCTTCGAGGTTGCGCGCGCCACCCCGCCGGTCCCCCGCAACCCCAGCGCTAACCGGCGCAGCAAACACCGCAGACGACGGAGAACAACCATGACCTACCCCCTCGACGACTTCTGGGCCAACGTCGACGCCGCCCTGACCCGCTGCGCAGAGGCCACCACCGTCGAAGACGTCATCACCATCCTCAACGAACACTTCAACCCCTCCAGCGGCGCCGCCTTCTTCGGCGGCTCCGGGGGCGACACCCAGCTCCTCGACAAGCTCTACTGGGACCGAGCCGACAGCACCTGGCGGGTCGTCCGCTACGACGCCCCCTACTACTGGTGCCTGGCCGACACCAACGGCGACCTGCTCACCTACATCGAAGGCGACGTCTACCGCGGCAACACCATGACCGACTAACCCGCCGCCCCCAGCCGGTGTCCGCGCAGGGTGCGGGCATCGGCTGGTGTGGTGTCTTCCGGTGCGTGGTCGCCGGCGCACTAGGTGCGACCGGCGGATGCCCGCCTGCGGCGGGCGTGGTCCGTAGCCCCTCACCTTTAACTGTTCAGCTGGGTCGCCCAGTGTGACCGACGAGGCCCCGTCACGCGCAACCCACACCCGCGCCGAACTCCGCAGGCCGAGTGACCTTTTCGGCCCAACGCCAGCTCGCCAGGGCGCTGCGCGCCGGCTCGCGCGGGCCGAAAACCCTGCTCCGCTCGTCACGGCCTCTTCGAGGTTGCGCGCGCCACCCCGCCGGTCCCCCGCAACCCCAGCGCTAACCGGCGCACCCAACCCGTACACGAACGGAGAACAACCATGGAGATCGACTACGGCCTGGCCTGGGACTTCCTCGACGACCACGACAGCCGGCCCTACCAACTGCGCTTCCGCCGCAACGGGTGGTTCGACGACACCGGCCAACTCATCGCCGTCGTCGCCAAGTTCGACCACCCCGACAACGGACACACCCTGCCCATCAGCGGAGCCGACGTCGACTTCAACGACGTCGAGCAGGCCATCGACGGCTGGCAGAACTGGGCCCGAATTACCGACTCCACCGTCAGTCTCGCCGCCATCCGCCGCCGCCTCACCGCCGCCGGGCTCGTCTAACCCCACTCCCAGAAAGGAACCCACCATGAGCGCATTCATCGTCGACCCCGAACACATCCACGTCCTGCTCTGGGCCGCCAGCCGGCCCACCAGCCCCTACGGACCCCTGGTCTGGTACTACGACAACCCCAGCCGAGAAGGCCGGCTCACCGACGACGCAATCGACACCGTCGGACAGATGCTTGTCGACGAGAACGCCGCCTCCGTCAACTACCGCTACGACGAAGACGACGCCTATATCTACGCCTACCAGCGGCCCCGCCACACCACCTGGAGTGCTGTCGAGCTGATCAAAGCTCTGCACTGCTACGAATACCAGTCCTGCGAGCACCCCGGCTGGCGCACCAGCCAAGCCCACTCCTTCTGCCGCGCCCTCGAACGCCGCCTCATCGGCGAACTGCCCGGCTACGACGACGCACCCTGGGCCATCAGCAGCCTCGACACCCCCGCCGCCGAACGACGGGCCGACACCCACCCCGGCACTTAACCCACCGCCCCCAGCCGGTGTCCGCGCAGGGTGCGGGCATCGGCTGGTGTGGTGTCTTCCGGTGCGCGGTCGCCGGCGCACTAGGTGCGACCGGCGGAGGCCCGCCTGCGGCGGGCGTGGTCCGTAGCCCCTCACCTTTAACCGTTCAGCTGGGTCGCCCAGTGTGACCGACGAGGCCCCGTCACGCGCAACCCACACCCGCGCCGAACTGCGCAGGCCGAGTGACCTTTTCGGCCCAACGCCAGCTCGCCAGGGCGCTGCGCGCCGGCTCGCGCGGGCCGAAAACCCTGCTCCGCTCGTCACGGCCTCTTCGAGGTTGCGCGCGCCACCCCGCCGGTCCCCCGCAACCCCAGCGCTAACCGGCGCACCCAACCCGTACACGAACGGAGAACAACCATGACCATCAAACTCGGAGCCCCCGCCGACGTCATCGCCGCTGCCCCCGCCCTACTGGGCTTCACCCCCACCAACAGCGTCGTGGTCTACCTGCTGGGCACCGAGCCCGACGGCACCCCCATCATCAAAGTCACCATCCGCTGCGACATCACCATCAGCGCCAGCCAAGCTGCCAGCTTCGCCCGCACCTGCCACCTCAACGCCGCCAAATACGACGGCGCCCTGCTCCTGGCCGTCTGCAGCGCCGAGCTCGACGACCACGCCGCAGTGGTCCTCGACGGCATCCGCGACTCCCTCACCGAGGCCGGCATCACCGTCCGCCGCCGCCTCACCACCCGCGACGTCACCGCCGCCGGTACCTGGATCGACCCCGACACCGGAGCCACCGGAACCACCTACCCCTACACCGACTCGCTGCTGACCGCGCAGCGCATCCACGACGGCGCGATCCTCACCGCCCGCCGCGAGGACCTCGTGCGCGAGTTCGACCCCATCACCCCCGCCCCCGCCGTCGCCGTCGGAGACCACGCCGTCCTGGTCTCCACCACCATGGAGGACATCACCGATGCTCTCACCGGAGCCAGCCGCTACATCAGCGCCACCCTGTCCACCCGCGCCGGCATCCTCATCACCAGCCACCCCGCCCTCCGCGACGCAATGCTGCACCTCGCCCTCGACCACGAGCGTGCCGCCACCAACGTGTGGACCCACATCGCCCGCCAACTGCGCGGGCGGCCCCGCACCGAAGCGCTCACCATCGCCGCAGTCTGCTACTGCATGATCAACGACACCGTCCGCGCCGGAATCGCCGCCGACATCGCCATCACCGAGGCCACCGACGCCGGCGACGAACCGCCCACCCTGGCCGCCATGCTCCTGGCCGCCCTCGAATCGGGCATCGAGCCCGCCCTGATCCGCCGCGTCCTCACCGACACCCACCCCGGCACCTAACCGGCACCCACCCGGCCGGTGTCCGCGCAGGGTGCGGGCATCGGCTGGTGTGGTGTCTTCCGGTGCGCGGTCGCCGGCGCACTAGGTGCGACCGGCGGAGGCCCGCCTGCGGCGGGCGTGGTCCGTAGCCCCTCACCTTTAACCGTTCAGCTGGGTCGCCCAGTGTGACCGACGAGGCCCCGTCACGCGCAACCCACACCCGCGCCGAACTCCGCAGGCCGAGTGACCTTTTCGGCCCTATCAAGCTCGCTGCCGCTCGCGGGCCGAAAACCCTGCTCCGCTCGTCACGGCCTCTTCGAGGTTGCGCGCGCCACCCCGCCGGTCCCCCGCAACCCCAGCGCTAACCGGCGCAGCAAACACCGCAGACGAACGGAGAACAGCCATGACCCTCGCCGCCAACCCCTGGGCCGTCACCGACCACGACCCCATCAGCAACCTCAACGCCGGCCCCAGCACCACGGCGGTGCTGGCCTACGCCCGCGCCGACATCCACTCCGCCGTGGCCGCCGCCGGCGACTCGCACCGCCGCCGCCAATACGCCCTGTCGGCCCGCGACAACGCCGTCACCGTCCTGCTCGCCGGCGACGCCAGCCCCGACGAGCTCCGCCACGCCGAGTACTACCTGGCCGACGCCGAAGCCTTCATCGCCGCCACCGCCCCGACCCACTAGGGCGCCACCGACCGCACCCCGGGACCCGCACTGCGCGGGCCCGGGGTGCACCGCACACCCAGCACCGCACATCACCGACCGCACATCACCCTCAGCGCACACCGCGCCCCATGAAAGGACTGCCATGACGCACACCGACACCCTCAACACCTTGAGCGCACTGCGCACCGCGCTCATCGAGCGCACCGAACCAACCGCCGACCTCGCCGAGCGCACCGCCGCCGTGCTCACCGGCGCGCACGCGCGCCACCTCGCCGGCGTCGCCGACCGCCACGAAGCCCGCGCCGCGGCGCTCTACGAGCGCATCGCCACGCACCTGGGCCCGCGGCCGATCGCCGCAGCGGCCTACGTGCTCGCCGCCCAATGCGCCGTCCTGGCCGCCGACTACCGCCGCACCGCGGCCCTGCTCGCCGCCGCCGAAACTCATGCCGCCCGCCACGGCGGCGACGTGCCGCCACTGGCCCGACTGCTCAAACTCGACCACCGCGTCAGCGTCCACACCGCACGCTGACCCCAGACACCAAGAGAGCCGGCACGCCCTGTCCTCGTGACAGACAGCGTGCCGGCTCTCTTTTTCCTCCGGTCCAGCGCCCGGCTCATCAGCTGATGCCGGCGCTGAGCCCCGCGCTCATCCAATCCCACAGCTGGCCGCCCACCAGCCACGCCAACACCGCGCCTTCTGCAGCCACCGCCGCCAGCGCCGCCCAAATCTTGCCCATCCTCACCCCCTTTGCTCCGTAGCTGCTGACCGCTCACACAGCTGCGCCAGCCACGCCCTGCGGTCCGCCCCGACCCGCTGCCACGCCCGCAGCGACCGCCAGGTCGCCGGGATCGGCGCCCACGCCGCTCGCGCCGCTCGCGCGGCGCCGCCGGCCTGCCCTTCACCCCTCACAAGCCCACTCACCTCCACTTCGTCCCCCACACCCCAACTCTTTCCATCCCCCTCACCCTAAGCCCGCCCCTCACCACACACTGGCACCAATTCCTCACCACCTCCCCCCTTGCAGCACACCCACTCCGCCTCCGCTCCGCTCCTACCTAACAGACTTCCGGCACATTGGCACAAGTTGTGCAATACTCGGCTTCGGGCGCTGGCGCGCCCGAACCCCGGCCGCCTGGCGGCGGCCTGTCCGGCTTGGTGAGGTGGTCTGGTGGCGGTGCGACCGTGCTGACGATCTCGCGGCTGAGTCGCTGGAGCATCGGCTACTACAACGACACCGCCAATCAGGCCCGGCAAGCCTCGATGGACCGTCAGGCCGCCGGCGGCGGCCTGGGCGAGTACTACTCCGAAGGCGACACCCGGGTCCCGACCTGGGTCGTGGTCGGCGACAAGGCCACCGTCGGTGAGGCCACCGGGCTCGACGGCGCCGCGCTCGACGGCGGGTTTGCTGACACCGAGGTAGCGGCACGGTGGCTCGACGACGGCGTGACGCCCAACGGGGAGGCCGGACGGGCGTTCGGGACCAACGGGGTGCACGGGTTTGACCTGATGTTCGCCGCGCCCAAGAGTGTGTCGCTGCTGCGGTCGCTGACCGACGACGTGGCCGAAAAGGTCATGCAGAACGCCCACGTCAAAGCAGTCGAAGCCGCGATGACCTACCTGCATGAACATGCCGGGTACACGCGGGTGCACAACCCGCTGACCAGCAACAAAGACCTCCAGCGGCTGCCCGGGCTGGTCGCGATCGCCTACCAGCACGAGACGAGCCGCTGCGGGGACCCGCACCTGCACACGCACGTCATCGTGCCGAATCGCCAGGTCAGAGCTGATGGGCGGCTGGTGTCGATCGACTCCAAGTCGCTGTATCACGAAGCCAAAGCCGCCGGGATCATCTACCAAGCCACGCTGCGCCACGAGTTGCACGCCGAGCGGGGCTTCGAATGGCAGCCCGTCGACGAGCATTCCGGCATGGCCGAGATCGCCGGCGTCACCGCGGCGAGCATCAAGGCGTGGTCGCAGCGTTCGACGCGGCTGCGGGAATGGGCCAAAGACAACCTGGTCGTCGTCGACGGTGAGCCGACCGCCGCGCAGTTGGCGACCGCGCAGAAAGCCACCCGGCCCACTAAACCCGAGCAGCTCGCCTGGGACGAACTCAAAACGATGTGGCGCGCCGACGCGCGCGGTCTGGATCTGGACCGCGACGCGCATTTCGCCGCGCGCGAGGCGCGGCGCGCACAGGCGCGCACTCCCCTGGACCGAGCGCGCATCGCGCACATGGCAGCGCGCATCGACAAGGCCGCGTTCACGCGCGCGGACATGGTGGAGATCGTCGGCGCGCAGCTGCCCGTCGGCGCGGTCGGGGAACCGCGCGCGCTCATCGAAGCGTTCGTCGACGACGTCGGTGTGCGCATCAGCGCGCCGCGCGAAGCGCACCACCGCGAGGGGCACGAGAAGTACACCGTCGACGCGATCATGCTCGAGGAGTCCCGCATCCTCGACATGGTGGATACCTCCGACAACCGCAGTCGTCTCGATGTGCGCGCTGCCGATCTCGGGGACCTCTCCGCCGACCAAGAGCGCGCCATCCGCAACATCGCCGTCTCCCCATTTCTGGTGCAGCCCTTGCAGGCTCCGGCCGGTGCTGGCAAAACTCACTCACTGAAAGCGTTGCGCGCCGCCGCGCACCGGGCGAACAAAGAAGTGCTCGTGCTCGCGCCCACCGGCAAAGCCGTCGACGAGGCGATGCAGGAGGAAGCCGGCGACCGCGGCCTGACCGTGGCCAAGGCGCTCAAACTCATCGAGGACAACAATCTGGCCATCGACCGGCGCACCGTGGTCGTCGTCGACGAAGCCTCCATGGTCGGCACCCCCGAGCTGAAAAAACTGCTGTCGGCCGCGGTGGCCGGGCGCGCGAAGATGGTGCTCGTCGGGGACCCCTACCAGCTGGCGCCGGTGAAAGCCCGCGGCGGCATGTTCGAGCATCTCTGCGGGGACCTGCCCTGGTCGCAGCGCCTGGGCGAAGTGTGGCGGATGCGCAGCGCCGAGGAGCGCGACGCCTCCCTGGCGTTGCGGTCCGGGCACGGCAATCGCCTGCGCAAGGCGGTCGGCTGGTATCGCAGTCACGGCCGCCTGCACACCGGCGACCCGATCGCGATGGCCAAAGACGCCGGCGATGCCTACCTGGCTGACCGGGCCGCCGGGAAAGACTCACTGATGGTCTGCGACTCCTGGGAGATGGCCGACGCGCTCAACCAGCGCGTTCACAACGCCCTCGTCGGCGACGGGCCGTCCGTGCGGGCCGCCCGCGACCAGCGCATCGCCGTCGGCGACATCATCATCAGCCGCGAAAACGACATCAGCATCCCCGTGCACCCCGGGGCCGAGCACCCCGTCGGCCAGGCCGTCGACCAAGTACGTAACGGCAACCGGTGGCGCGTGGCCGGCATCGACGAGAAGACCAATCGGGTGGCCGCCGAACGGCTCACCGACAAAGCGCGCGTCGTCTTCGACGGCGACTACCTGCGCCAGAACGTCACCCTCGGCTACGCGGTGACCGTGCACTCCGCCCAGGGAGTCACCGTGGGCAACAAAACCACTCCCGGTGTGTGCCACTCCATCCTGGCCGACACCTCCAGCCGAGCCATGGCCTATGTCGGCATGACCCGCGCCAAAGACGAAAACCATGCCTACGTCTACCAACGGATCAGCGGCGAAGCCGACCACGAACACTCACGCCTGGTCGCCGGGGCTGACATTCACGTCCTGCGGCGCGGCAACAAATGGGCTGCCGCCCACCACTTCCGCACCATCCTGGCCAACGACGACCGGCCCCGCACCATGCACGCCGAAGCTGAACGCACCGAACGTGACCTACTCCCCCAACCCGTCAGCGACCTGCTGATCGCCCAAGAGCAGCGCCGCAGCGCCCGCAGCGCGGTATGGCGCGAACACAGCGCCGCCGGCCGGGCCGCGGCCGCGGCCTACCAGCGGATGGCCACCGTCGCCGAGACCGTCGCCGAACGCGACCGTGACCGGGGGCGCGACATCGACGGCCTCGAACTCTGATCTGCTGACGCACAGTGCCACCAACGCGCGATAGCGTCAGAACCTGACCGGTTGCTGCGGGGAGCCAGCGGCCAACGACGCAAGGAGTGCACCAGGTGAAGATCACGACCGTGTTGGCGACAACCGCAGCGGCCGCCGGGATCGGTGTCTTGAGCGCACCAATCGCGCTGGCCGACAACCCCACTCCGAACCTGGTGACGTTGGGGCAGCCAGCCGAACTGATCAACGGGTCGGTGGTGCAGGCCTGGACAATCAGCGGGCTCAAGCCCAGCAGCGACGTCATCCCCTGGCATGTTCGCGGAGCGCTGTGGGAAGCCACCGCCACCAACACGGCGGTCGCGGGCACCGTTCAGCCCATCGTGTCCGACCTCAACGCGCGGGCCCGCAACGGCGACACCTACCGAACGTTGTTCCTGGTCGCCACCCCCCAGGGAGTCAACCCGGCCGCGCTCGCCCAAGGGCAGCAGACCTCAGGAAAAATCTACTTCGACGTGACCGGCGCCCAGCCCGACAGCGTCGTCTACAACGACGGTGCCCGCGACCTCGCGGTCTGGCTGACCCCGCCGCCCGCACCGCCAGCCCCCGCGGCCGGCGGCTCGGCCCCCTACCGGGGAACCCCCAGTGCCAGCTCGCCAGCGCAAGATACCGAAGCCGCCCCGGCAGCGGTCCCGCCGGCAGCCGAAACGCCTATGACGCCCGCACCCGCCAGCGTGGGCACACCACTGACCCCCGGCAGTGTCGGTACGCCCCTGCCCACCGGCAGCGCGGGAACTCCCCTGCCGACCGGCGACGCCGTCGCGCCCGGCGGCACCCCAGCCCCAGCGGGTAGCCCATCGGTCACGACAACCCCCGACATCAGCACAGGAACCCCGCTGCCGGCCGAGACCCCCGCCCCCGCCGCCGCTCCCGCGCCGACCGCGACGCCCGCGGGTAGCGCCGGCACCCCCCTGCCCGCGCCCGAGGTAGCCCCGGCCGCCGGTGCGGCAACGCCGGCGGCGCCCGTCACCACCACGCCGGTACCGATGCCCTGATCGGTCAGAAGACGCGGTGGCGCATCTGTTCGGTGTATTCGGTGACGCGCTGCAGGGCGGCCGACAGGCGGTGTATTGACCCGCCGAACAAGCCCGCCTGCAGCGGCGGCCAGTCGTCACCGGCGGCGTTCACCTCAGCCAGCACCGCGCCGTAGCGGCTGTCCTCCAGGCGGGCGGTGTGGCTGGCGTCGGTGACGAACAAACCCAGCCACGGCTCGGTGAATACGCGGTCCTGCGCCATCTGGTCGGCCACGACGAGGGAAAACATGATCTCGGTCTCGTCGAACAGCTCGCCGTAGCGCGGCAGGCCGTAGAGGCCGGCGAAGTGCGGTTGCAGCGCGTCGAACAGATACGACGAGGCGACAAACGGCGGCTTACGCCGTCGATGCTGGGCGATCTCGCCCAGCAGGTGCTCCAATTCCGCGTCGTCGCTGGCGACTTGGGCCGCCCGCAGCGTCAACGCCAAGCTGTCCTCGCGCGACAGCGCCTCCCACGGGCCCACCCTCTCGATCACCGTCACCCGCAAATTGGGGTGCGTGATCGACCACGGCACGGTGGCGTCGGTGGTCAGCGCCCGCAGGGCACCGAAGTTTCGTCCCTGGACCGCAGAGATCGAGCCCGCGTAGAGCGCCAGTGTGGCCGGTAGCAACGCCAACGCCTGAAGACGGTCGTCACGGCCTTCCACGATCAACGCTTGGGTGGCGCCGACCCGCATCTGTCCGGTCACCGTGTCGCTCAACGGTGCCGGTTGGGCCAGCGCAGCCATCGTGTCCGCCCAGATGCGCTCGTGATCGGCGTTGGGCCATGCGCATGCGGTGATGAGCTGATCCAGCAGCGGGGCGGTGAGCTCCTCGTAGCTCTGCGCCATCGCCAGATACTGGCGCAACTGCTCTACCGGTTGGCGGCTGGCGAACGTGTTCGGGAACACCTGCGGGTCAGCACGGGCCGCCTGCAGCTGCTGGACCGTGGCGCGCATCAGCCGGGCAACCACCAGCGGGTTGCCCTGCTCCACCGCGTCACGGAACTGCTCGCCCAGCGGGCGGGGCGGATCTTTGAGCAGCCGATCCTGCAGCATGATCAGCTCACGGTGCGTGGCCGGGGGTGAGCTGGCCACGCCGCGGTGAAACACCGTGCCCGACCGGTTGTTCTCATAGGTGGTGACCAGCGAGTGGATTCGGTCGCCGGGGCGCGGCGCGGCGACGGTGAACACCGCGACGTCATGGCCCTCGACCTTGAAATAGTCCACCGACCACTGCGGACCATCCACGTAGGGCCGCAGCTTGTCGTGCAGCGCGGCAGCATCAAGGACCTCGGTGACGCCGACGAGTTGCCCCGGCGCGACGCCGACCACAAGATAGGCTTCCCCACCGCAGTCACGGCCCGCGCTGACCGGATCGCGGTTGGCGAACGCGATGATGGCGCGCGCCGCGGCGAACCGATCAGCCTTGGACCCGAAATCCAGCGTGCTCTTGCACTCCAGCCAATGGGTTTCCTGGCTTCCCGGGTCGGCGCGATGAATCGCCTCCACCAAAGCGGTCACGCTCTGCGGTGACCGCAGCGGAGCCGACGTATCGAAGTCCAGAGCCATAGTTGCCAGCCTATGGGCGCGCCGCGACAGCCCCCGGACACAACAGGCCCTTCGCGGGGCAACAGCGGCGCGCTGGCGGCAAGCGCCACAGAGTCCCGCACGGTGGCGCGCCAGTATGGACCCATGATCACCGAGCCGATCGACCTCAGTGGCTTCACGGGCTGGGTGCCGTTCGCAGAGCTGCCCAACACCGACGTGCCGACCTCCCCGGCGTGTATGTGGTCGTACGGCCGACCGACGACCCGCCCACGTTCCTGGACACCTCCCCGGCCGGCCACTTCAAAGGCAAAGACCCCACCGTGCCGGTCGACGAGCTCCACGCGCTCTGGGTGCCGGGAACCCGCATCATCTACATCGGGAAAGCCAACGCCGGGCGCACCGGTCGCCGTGGTCTACGCAAACGGCTCGATGAGTTCCGCCGCTCGGGCGCCGGCCAACCCGTGGGCCACAGCGGCGGGCGGCGGATCTGGCAACTCAGCGACCACGCCCAACTGCGCGTCGGCTGGCAGGTAACCGACGACACCGCCGCGGCCGCCACCGAAACAGCGTTGATCGCCCAGTTTCACGCCCACCACGGACGGCGCCCCTTCGCCAACATGCGGAACTAACGAGCCCTGTTACCCGCCCCGGCCCGACTTCCCTGCGATATTGCGTTCCGCGTTTAGGGTGACTTCGAGCTTCAGCGAAAGGAGTTAGACGGGTGGCGACGTCGGTGCATGAGGTGTTCGAGGCTTTTCGGCGTGCCCCTAGCAATTACGAACGCGGCTTGAAATTCGAGCAGCTCATGGCGCAGTACCTGCCGCTGGATTCCGTCTACGGCCGACTCTTTAAGCAGGTCTGGTTATGGAAGGACTGGCCTGGGCGGGGCGGCAAGATCGACACCGGAATTGACCTCGTTGCTGAGGAGATCGACACCGGTGACCTATGGGCCATCCAATGCAAGTTCTACGAACCCGATCACGTGCTGGGAAAACCGGACGTCGACTCGTTCCTGTCCGCGTCAGGAAAGCATCCCTTCGCCCACCGGCTAATCATCTCCACAACGGATAAGTGGGGGAAAAATGCTGAAGACGCGGTCGACAACCAGCAGATTCCCGTTCAGCGCATTGGACTGGCTGACATCGCCGAGGCCCCGATCGACTGGGCCTTCGCCGGCCCCGCCGACGGACTGAACCTTGAGCTGGCCCCCGCCCCCAAACGGGACCCCTGGCCTCATCAGCGTGAAGCCATCGACAAAGTGATCGTCGGCTTCACCGAAAACGACCGCGGCAAGCTCATCATGGCGTGTGGCACGGGAAAGACCTTCACCGCGCTCAAGATCTGCGAGCAGATCGCCGACGACCTCGGCGGAACAGCCAAGATCCTGTTCCTGGTGCCCTCAATATCCCTGCTGTCCCAAACGCTGCGCGAATGGACCGCTCAGTGCCAGGTGGACCTGCGGTCCTTTGCCGTGTGCTCGGACACCAAGGTCTCCCGCGCGGTGGAAGACATTAACCCCTACGACGTGCCACTTCCTGCCACCACCGATCCGGTCACGCTGGTCGCACAAATGGCGCACCGCAAACGCGCTAAAGGACTGACCGTGGTGTTCAGCACCTACCAGTCCATCAACGTAATCGCTGAAGCACAGGCGGTCGGGCTCGACGACTTCGACCTCATTGTGTGTGATGAAGCGCACCGAACCACCGGCGTCACACTCGTCGACGGAGACGAATCCAACTTCGTCAAGGTGCACGACGCAGCCTTCCTCGCCGGAACCAAGCGGCTCTACATGACAGCAACGCCAAGGCTTTTCGCGGAGGAAACCAAGACCAAGGCCGCCGAACACTCCGCGGTCCTCGCGTCGATGGACGACGAAGCCCTCTACGGCCCCACTTTTCACCGACTCGGATTCGGCGAAGCCGTGGAGCGCGGACTGCTCACCGACTACAAGGTGCTCGTGCTCACCGTCGACGAGAAGTACATCGCCGGCCCACTGCAGCAGCAGCTTGCCGACGTCAACAGCGAACTCAACCTCGACGACGCGACCAAAATCGTCGGTTGTTGGAACGGCCTCGCCAAACGAACTGGCAAAGCCGCCGGCGGTGCTGACTTCGGCGGTGACACCCGCCCCATGCAACGCGCCGTGGCCTTCCTTCGAGACATCAAGTCCTCTAAGAAGCTCGCAGGGAAGTTCGCCACCGTCATCGACGCCTATGACCAGGCCGACGACCACCTACTGCGCTGCGACGTCGAACACGTCGACGGAACCTACAACGCCCTGGAACGCAACCACCGCCTGCAATGGCTCAAGGCGCCACTACCCGACAATCAATGCCGCATTCTGGCCAACGCCCGCTGCCTTTCCGAAGGGGTGGACGTCCCCAGCCTCGACGCGGTCCTCTTCCTCAACCCGCGCAGCTCCGTGGTTGACGTCGTGCAATCTGTCGGCCGGGTCATGCGCCGAGCCGAAGGCAAGCAATACGGGTACATCATCCTGCCCGTCGGGGTACCGGCGGGCGTAGCACCTAGCCAAGCACTCGCCGACAACCGCCGCTTCAAGGTGGTGTGGCAAGTGCTACAGGCGCTGAGGGCTCACGACGACCGCTTCAACGCCACAGTCAACAAACTCGAACTCAACAAGAACGCCACGGACTCAATCCTCGTCGGCCACGTACCGAACGCCGCCGAGAATCTCACCGACTCAACATCTTCCGGCGACGGTACAACAGCCTCTGCCGATACCGCGGCTGCCGAGTCGGCGCAGGTCGCCCAACAGCTGTCTATGTTCTCCCCCGACCAGTGGCGGGACGCTGTGTACGCCAAGATTGTCGATAAGGTCGGCACGCGCACCTACTGGGAGGACTGGGCCAAGGACGTCGCCGTAATCGCCACGGCCCAGCAGACACGCATCAAGGCGCTGCTTAACGAGAGCACTCCCGACATCGCAGCAGCATTCGATAAGTTCGTCGGAGCGCTGCGCGCCCATCTCAACGATTCGATCAACCGGGATCAAGCCGTGGAGATGCTTTCCCAGCACCTGATCACCAAGCCCGTGTTCGACGCCCTCTTCGAAGACTACGATTTTGCGGACCACAACCCGGTTTCACAGGTCATGCAGGCGATGGTCGCTACCCTGCATGACCAAGCGCTCGACACAGAAACCCAACGCCTAGAGGGCTTTTACGAATCAGTGCGTATGCGCGCGGCCGGGGTTGACAATGCCGAGGGCAAGCAGCGCATCGTCGTCGAACTCTACGAGAAGTTCTTTCGGATCGGTTTCCCGCGAACCGCTAAAGCTCTAGGGATCGTCTATACGCCAACACAAGTCGTTGACTTCATCCTGCGCTCGGCCAATGACACACTGCGCGCCGAATTTGGAACGACATTGACTGAGCCCGGCGTGCACATCCTCGATCCATTCACCGGGACTGGCACCTTCATCGTGCGCCTGATCCAGACCGGACTCATCAGGACCGAAGACCTCGCCCGCAAGTATGCCAACGAATTGCATGCCAACGAGATCGTATTGCTGGCTTACTACATCGCCGCCATCAACATAGAGGCCGCCTACCACGGTGCCGTTGGTGGTGAGTACCAGCCATTCAACGGCATTGTCCTTACCGACACCTTTCAAATCGCCGAGGTCGGCGACACCATGGATGCCGAACTATTCCCTCAGAACAACGATCGGATCATCGCCCAGCAGAGCCAACCCATCCGTGTGATCGTCGGGAATCCGCCTTTCCGTAAAATGTCGGTGTGTTGTGGCAGGTTCTGTTGCTATGGAACAACACGACGACGGCTCCCGCTGGAGGCTGTGTTGGGCGCGGCAGCCTAGCCGGCCGTACACGGCGAGGTCCGATGTCCTTGCAGACTTCCCGGACCTAGCCGAGCGTGAGGCTGCGCTCGGAATTCGCCCCGGGCAGCCGTTCCTCCTGATGGCCGATGGTCGACCGGACGTTGAGGTCCTGGAATTCTTCCGGTCAGCAGCGTTCCAATCGTTGGCGGCCGGGTCGCAGGAGTCCTACGCTCCGGACATCCAGCTGTTTCTCTCCTTCCTGTCCGTTCAAGGCATCGACTGGAAAACAGCGACGTTCGAGCATCTTGCCGACTATGAGTTCTGGCGGCGACGCGACCAGGAGAACCCGGATCGTGTTGGTGCAGCGACGTTTTCACGGGATCTGGCGGCGATCAAGAAGTTCTACGACTGGCAGCAGTGGCGGGGCAACGTGGCTGTTTCTCCTGTCAGCCGGCACAAATCCAGCTCCACTGGGGACTCGGACTCCACGCGGTTGCAACCGAGTGCTGTCCGCTCGGTCCAATTGAAATGGCTGACGCCCCGAGCGTATAAACGCTGGCGCGACGTCGGCCTCGGCGGCTACCGCGGCGACGGGCGACGGGATGCGACCTGGCGAGGACGCAACGACGGTCGCAACCTGGCGTTCGCCGAAGCGCTGTGGTCGAGCGGGCTGCGACTGCGTGAAGCCGGAACACTGGTCCTGGGCGAGATCCCCAGTGCTGACAGCCAAGTGCGTTACGCCAAGGCCCGAGTCGGTCAAGCCGTCGCGAAAGGCCGCGGCCGTGATTTCTGGATCAGTACTGCAGCACTGAAACACATTGACAATTACCGTATTTCAACCCGCGCGGCCGCCGTTCACCGGGCCCGTTCTGAAGGTCGTTACGACGCATTGACCGACATCAAGGTCGTCGACGCGGTGGACCATCACCGCCGTGTCCACTTCACCAACCGGGATGGCAGCAAGGGGACGGTACCGCTGGACAGTCTCGACGCGGATGATCGGCTCAACTTCTACATCACCACTGATTGCGGGCTTGAGCCGTGGATGGTGTGGCTGTCCGAAGCCGGTTTGCCGTTGCCGTATCGCACCTGGGAGGCGATCTTCTCCACGGCTAACGATCGGTGTCGGACCCTTGGGGTAGACATCCATTGTCACCCGCATATGCTGCGCCACTCGTTCGCCCTGAGGATGTTGGTCACGTTGATCTACGCACACGAACGCAAGATGGGCATCAGCCCTGCCGAACGGCGCGAGTATCGCCACATCTTTGGTGACCCTTGGGTTTTGGTTCAAACATTGCTGGGCCACGCAAGCTTGGAAACCACTCGCAACTGCTATCTCGAACCCGTGTCGGGACTGCAGGTAGACCTGTTCCTCAATGACGACATGGCCGAGGACGCATCGATCGCCGATTTCATCACGCATATCGCAGCGGCGGCTCCCGGAATCGTCGACACCGAGGAGCGATGAGCGGTGGCCTCGCGTAGGGCAGCGGCACTCCCCGCTGGCAAGTACGCCCGACCCAACCCGGTGGACCCTGAGCTTCGGCAACTCTGTTTCACCGACGAGGCGGGACGCACACGGACATTCTCATTCGAGGACGTCCACGGGCCCGCTGAACTGATCGATGACCTGGTGACCGCACTCGCGAACGGATCCCAATCCGGTGGCCGTTGGCGCACACTGGCGACCGTCGACGCGGCGGTGAGCGCCGCGCGTCAACTCATCACCTACCTGGGTACGGAGTTCCCTGAGGTCCACTCGATCGCCGATTTCGGGCCGGAGGTGTGGTGGGCGTGGCGAGCCGCCAAGGAGAGCCAGTCTCGGTGGCCGGGGCAAGTGAACCTTATGCGGACCGTGCTATCGGAGTCACCTCGACTTCCCGATACCACACGGAAGGCGATGCGCGCGAAGGCCGTGAAGCCTCGGAAACGACTGCCGGAGAATGATTCCTACAGTCGCGATGAGTTCGGACGGATCCGCAGTGCCGCCAAGGGTGAGGTCCGTCAAGCGCTCCGACGAATCCGGACCAACACCGAGAGGTTGCACCAGTACCGCGAGGTTGGTGATGTCGGTGACGGAATCACGTTCAAGGTCGGCGGGTCGCGGTGGAGCACCGGATCCCTGCTGGAGTATCTGTCACGAAACGGGATGCTTCCCTCGCAGTATCTCGCGAATCGTGTGGTCCTGAAGGGCTGCTTCGACCTGGCTGGCGTGTCGAATCCGGCGCAGGCGCTGTTCCCATCGATAAGGGAAATCTATTGCTTAATGGTCCTTCTCGTGTGCGAGCGAGGATTCAATCTCTCCGTCATGGATAACCTCACCGTGACCTCGTTTAGGGCATCTGACGGCGCCGGTGAAGACTCGGTATACACCGTCAACACCGACAAACCGAGACGAGGAACCAAGCGCTACAGCGCCGAAATCCTCGCCGGCGAGGCCGGAAAGCTCTGGGAGAACGCCGTCCGCTTGACCGAGCCATGCCGCACCGCACTCGCTGCACTCGGAACCCCGTCGGAGAAGTTGCTCATCGCCCACCGGCACAAGAACCTTACCAACGAGGGCCCGTTCCGGCAGGAATGGTTGACCGCGGGCATCGGCGATCACTACATGTCCGATGCCGGCCTGCTGGCAGACGACGGCACCCCGTTGCGTGTGAGTCTGCGACGGCTGCGGTTGTCCGAGCAGGTGTTGAACCAACATGCCCGGCAGAACAGCGAATCCGTCAGCGAAGACACCTACCGCAGCCCAGACCCGGCCACCGCAGAAGGGGCCGCCGACACCATCATTGATGGACAGGACGATGCCGTCGCCCACGCCAGAGCGACGATTGCGATCCGCTCGCTGAGTGCCGCCGAAGTGATTGCGGCCCGCAGAGATCCGGAAACTGCCGCGACGCAACTGGGTATCCCGGTGCCGACACTGAAGCTGCTGCTTGCCGGAGACCTCGACACCGCCACCACCGCGTGCACCGACTTCTTGAACAGCCCGTTCGCCGCCACCGCCGGCGAACCGTGCCCGGCCTCATTCTTCGCCTGCTTTACCTGCACGAACGCTGTCATCACTCCCGCGCATCTACCGCGCCTGGTCACACTGCTTGATGCCCTCGACAACGTCGCCACCCTCGTTGCCCCGGCCCGGTGGGAGACGAACTACCGCGACCACTACGTCAGGCTGCGAGCGATTCTCGACCAGAACGCAACCAACGCCGAGATCGGCGATGCCCGCCGCCACGTCACCGACGCTGACCGCGAAGTCGTCACTGCGCTCATCGGAAGGAACCTCGACGCGTGAGCACCGCAGCAGCCAACCCATGGCCACAGCAGACCAGTCAGCTCGAACTTGACGACACAGATCCGGTCATCGCTGACATCGAGCGCGTACCTGAAGCACGGCGAGGAAACTTCTCCACCGTGGGCGACAACCGTTGGGATCTCACACCGCTGGTGCAGAAACACACCGTGTCGGGCACGTTGAGCATCGTCTTCGACACCTTCCCACCGCACTATGTCGCCACCGCCAAGCGACTGATCTGGGCGAGCATCAACAAGCCGACACCGGTCGAGGATCTGGAGCGCTCCTCGGCAGCGCGTAGCCAACTCGCGCCGGCCACAGTGTGCATCTTCGCGCGATTCCTGCGGCAATGGATGACGTGGCTGGCAGAGAGGGACATTCACGAGTTCAGCGCCGTCACCGATGCCACCTACGACGAATATGCCGAGCACCTCAAACGACACCGCGGCTCACGCGAGAACGTGGGCAACATGCTCTTCGCCGTCACCCGTGCCTGGCTTTACGCTCCATACCTTCCCGAAGCCGACCGCCTCGCACGCCCACCATGGGAGAACAGCCAGATGGGCCGGGCATCGGTTCTTGGCCCCGCGAACTGGTCCAGCGAGAACAAGACGACCCCATTCATCCGCAGACGATGGCCGGCCTTGTCGTCTGGGCGATGCGCTTCGTCACCGACTTCAGCGACGACATCCTCGCCGCGAAGGCACTGAAAGCGACGCCTTGCGATGTCCCGCCGAGACTCCAAGGGCTCACGTACTACCAACGGTTCCGTGACTATGCCGAAAAGCGTCGTCAGGAGTCGCAGACGGTACCTGGGTGGGTGGCTCCCAATCGGCCACACATGCGCTCTCTGGCAAAGGGATTCATCGGCTGGCAGCTCGGTCTCTCTCCCGAAGAAGCCAAGTCGATCGGCCCGCATTACTTGGCAGCCGACCTGGCACCGAGCGACGAAGCGCAATTGCCCATGCAGATCACAGGCTCCATCGACGGGAAAGCCTGGACAACGGCGATCAACTTCTACGAGGTCGAGGAGCTGTGCCGCCATCTGGCGACCGCCGCGTTCGTCGTCGTCGCGTACCTGACCGGGATGCGCGGGGAAGAGTGCCGCGCACTGGAGCGCGGCTGCTGCCGAACCCACACTGACCCCGCGCCCGGGCAACTCCACTACCGCATCCACGGAAGAACCTTCAAAGGCGCACTTGATAAGTCGGGCAATGCAATACCCGCCGGCGTTGAACGAGAACAACCCTGGCTGGCCATCGCGCCCGTGGCGAAAGCCGTCGCCGTAATGGAAGCACTGAACCCCACTTCCCAACTTCTGTTTCCGATCGACGCGTTCTCCCTATGGCCCTGAACCGCCCCGGCATGTCCGGAGACTCCATTTGTTGGGAAGGATGGGGTCATGTCAGGTGGTTCGTCGAGGAGGTATCCGCCGGAGCTTCGTGAGCGGGCGGTGCGCATGGTCGCTGAGATCAGCGATCAGCACGAGTCGGAGTGGGCGGCGATGGGTGAAGTCGCCCGGTTGCTGGGGATTGGCACGGCTGAGACTGTGCGCAAGTGGGTGCGCCAGGCCCAGGTCGATGCCGGCGCCCGGTCGGGAACCACGACCGAGGAGTCCGCCGAGCTTAAGAAGCTGCGCCGGGAGAACGCCGAGCTCAAGCGGGCCAACGCGATCTTGAAGACGGCGTCGGCTTTCTTCGCGGCCGAACTGGACCGGCCACACCACTAGTCTGTCGATTCATCGCTGAGCATCAGGGCCACCGGGAGGGTCCTGATGGTCTGCGGTGGGGTGTCCAGTCGATCTGTGATGAGCTCGTCCGGCTCGGTGTGCAGATCGCCCCGTCGACCTATTACGAGCATCTCGCGAGTGAGCCCAGCCGTCGCGAGGTTCGCGACGAGGAGCTCAAAGCCCACGTCAATCGTGTTCACGCCGCGAACTATCGCGTGTACGGGGCGCGCAAGGTGTGGCTGGCGCTCAACCGGGAGGGCATCGGGGTGGCCCGCTGCACGGTGGAGCGGCTGATGTCTGAACTCGGCCTGTCCGGTGCGGTACGCGGCAAGGCCAAACCGACCACGATCGCTGATCCGGCCGCAGTGCGTCCGGCCGATTTGGTCGGGCGGCGCTTCGGTCCGGTCGCACCGAATCGGCTCTGGGTGGCCGATCTGACCTATGTGTCGACCTGGTCGGGGTTCGCCTACGTCGCGTTTGTCACCGACGCCTACGCTCGGCGGATTCTGGGCTGGCGGGTGGCATCAACGATGGCGACCACGATGGTGCTCGACTCCATCGAGCAAGCCATCTGGACACGTCAGCGAGACGGCGTCCACGATTTGAAAGATGTTGTCCACCATACGGATAGAGGCTCGCAATACACGTCGATTCGGTTCACGGAACGTCTCGCCGAAGCCGGTATCCAACCGTCGGTCGGGGCGGTCGGCAGTTCCTATGACAACGCGCTCGCCGAGACGATCAACGGTTTGTACAAGACCGAGGTGATCAGACCGGGCAAGCCCTGGCGCACCGTTGAGGACGTCGAGTTGGCGACCGCCCGGTGGGTCGACTGGTTCAACCACCGTCGGCTCTACGAGTACTGCGGCGACGTCCCGCCGGCTGAGCTTGAGGCTGCCTACTACGCTCAACAAGCGAGGCCAGCCGCCGGCTGAGTCCTCAAATCAGAAAGTCTCCGGACTCCCCGGGGCGGTTCACCCTGCGGTGTCAACGCGGGAAAGGCCGTGCATCCCCGGATGGTTCGGGACCGTGTCCAAGACTTGATCGATTGGAGCAATCGCGCCGCTGTGAGACTCGAACGCCCTCACGAGGTGATCCCCGCCGATCCCGAGGAAGCTGTGACCGTCAAGCGGTTCAGACGAACACTGGCCTGGTTCATCTACCGCAAGCCTGGCGGCCGCGTGGCCCTCGGCGTGCAGTACGGACACCTGCGCGGCTACACCACAGACGGCTACGGATCACGGGTCGCCAGCGGCCTCCGAGACGTCTTCCCGATGGAGGAAGCCCTCGCCCGAGCCGACTACCTCGAAGACGCACATCAACGCCTCGAAAACGGTGAACAGGTCAGCGGCCCGGCCGCTGTTCGATACACCCAGGCCATCCACCTCTTCGACCGGCAATTCCGCGGCCGCTACATGAGCACCAAGCAAGCGGCCGCCCTCCGCACCAACCCCCAACTGCGCATTTACGACAACCCGCAACAGTTCGTCACCTGCTGCTATGACCAGTCCAAGGCGCTATGTCACCCCGACCGACAGGTCACGACAAGCCAGCACCGCTCACCTGATGTCTCCCACTGCCAACCCGGATGCGGCAACATCGCCCGAACCGACCAGAACATCAACCAAATCCGGGACGCCATCGCTCAACACCAGGCCGAAATTGCCTCTCCCGCAACGCCGATACCGCTACGCGGCCGACTCGAACAACGCATCACTACCCTCCAAACCATCGTCGACGAGCATCAAACAACGAGAAGCCGTGATGACCGACCAGGCTGACGAACGGGTGCGCCGCGCGATCCGCGACGCCATGGACCGACTCATCGCCGGCAAGCCGCTGCACTCCGACGGCAAACTCACCATCAAGTCGCTCGCGGAGGAGGCCCGCGTCAAACGATGGCTGCTCACCCACCGGCACACCGACCTCCAAGACGAATTCCGCGCCCGCATCGCAAAACACCGC
>NZ_UGQM01000008.1 GCF_900454025.1 Mycolicibacterium gilvum
GGCGCTCCCACAAGTCGGCTCCCAGGATCAGGGTGGCACTCACCGCCCCGATCGCCATCACCGCCAGCAGGACCAGGCGCACCGGCCCGTAGGCCATGGCCAGTACCCATAGGTCCGAGGCCACCAATGTCAGCATGCCGGTGGCCGCTGCCACGACCATCGCCCGGGAGAGCCGGGCCACGAAGGCCCAAGGCTGGTTGGCGCGGATCATGCCCAGCAGCAACCGCACGTTGCCGCTCAGCACTCGGGCCGTGAACTGCACGACGTTGTCGTCCGGGCGTTCGTCGAGATCGGTGGACAGCTGGTGGGCTCTTCGAGCAAGATCCCGCTGGGCGTTGAGGTCTTCGGCGTCGTAGCCCAGGAGCTGCCCGACCACGTGCACGGTGGTCTCTTGCACCTTCTGCCGCACGTGCACGGCTCCCAGGGTTGGGACGGAGACCAGTCCTACCCCGTGCACGGGGCTGAGCTGGGTGAGCACCGGACGTCGGCCGGTCTTCAGGGGGATCTCGGTGAGCACCACGGCCAAATCCCAGTTCTCCTCCAGCACGCGGTTTCGGGCCGCCTCCAGCAGGTCCAAGGTCTCGGTGGGTGGATCGACCAGCCGGTCTTCGGCCATCTTCAGTTGCCAGCGCACTCCCGGATACCGCTGCACCAAAATCTTGCGCACCGAGGTGGTGACCTCGGGGCCGAGCATCGCACTCAGGGATGGTGAGACCACCAGGCCGATGAGCAGCTCGGCATCGGAAAGGGGTTCGGCAGGATCGGCGGTGGATCGGCAACGCTTAGCAGTCACCGCTCCATGGTGAGGCAACCACGGGCCGATTGCCACTGGCTCGATGGAGCCCCAAGGTTTCGTGCAGCACCGCGGGCCGGATTCGGTGGTCGCCTCGATCCCGGAGAGAGCGGTGCTGCTCACTGCGAAATCCTCTCCCCGCCGACGCCGCCAGCGCGAAGACATCACAGCCAGCGGGCCCGGGACCTGCCGGTGTCGAGGACGGCTTCTCGATGATGCTGCAGTGACGGATCGGTTGAAGTGCTTCGGCGGTGTGGGAGCAGTGATCAGCGTGGGGCCGGTCGATTCCGTTCGGACAGGTGATGCATCGACTGCCCAGCGGCAGGTGCGGTACTGATGCGGGGGTACCCGGTGCAGGGGTGTCAAGGCCCAGCTCCGAAGACGGCAAGCCGGGCACGTGAAAGGCGAATTATGGCCCGCCGCAACCCGAGCGGGAAGGCATGTGTGGCACGAGGCGCCGAAGACGGGCCGGGCGTTTACTGCAGAGATAAATGGCTCTCCGCATTTGAGCGGGGCGTGTGCTGATTTCATGCTGCTGGTCTCTGCCCTCGGGTGAGGGCGATGTGGACCATGATGCGCCTTCGGTAGTTGTCCATGTTGGTGAAGCCGCATCCGACACGCTTGGTTTGCTTGATGATCCGGTTGAAGCCCTCGGTGCGGGCGTTGGTCACGTCCTCGGTGAGCGCGACGAGCACCGCTGGCCACCAGGTGTCGATCGTGGTCGCCAGGCGGCTGGTTTCCTCCATGTCGGCGCGGGCGGCGGCGTCGTAGAAGTCGTACAGCCTGCGCCGGATCTGGTGCGGCTGGTGTTCGGCCAGCAGCAGGCGCAGGCGTTCCTTGACGGCATGCGCGGCGGCGATCTCGTTGGTCGGATCCTCGGCGGCGAGGGCGGCGTTGAACCGGGCCTTTTGCTTCACGGTGAGGTGCTCGTAGCCGGTGAGCAGCAGTTGCCGGCTGGCCCAGACTTTGTCGGTGGCGGTGCCGCGGCGGCCGTGCAGTTGCCGGGTGATCCGTTGACGGACCTGGGTGACCATGAGGTTGGCGAGGGCGACGAGATGCCACTTGTCGACTGCGATCCGCGCGTCCGGCAGGGCGGTGCGGATCCCGCCCGCGTACGGCGCGGACGGGTCGATCACGACCAGGTCGATGCCGGCCCGGAACGCGGGTGTCTGCAGCGCGAGCCAGTCGATCACGCACGCCCCGGAGCGTCCCGGGGTCAGCCCGAGAAGGTGCCCGGGCAGGGTGGGGTCGGCGTTGACGAACGAGGTCATCCACGGGTTCGACCGTGTCCAGCCGGCCTCTTCGAGCACCCAGCGCACCGACCGGGCGCGGGTCTCGTCGATGCCGAGCACGCGGGTGGATTCCGGCTCGGGCAGCCACTGGTTGGCCAGTGCGATGAGCGCCCGGTGCGCGGTCGACCACGCCACCTGGTACTCGCTAGCGACCTCGCTGACGGCGCGGTTGCCCGACGCGATCGCCGAACCGATCTTCTCTCGTAGCCGGGTCGTGAGCCGCGACCGTGCCGGCACAGCGCGGGACTGCTGCGTGAATGTCGCTGTCCCACAGGCCGGTTCGCGGCACACCAAGCGCCGTTTGAGCCACCACAGATCGGTTCTTTGGCCGGAGGCAGGCAAGTCCTTGACTCGAACCAGTGGCCGCTCCTTGATCCTTGAGGTGAGCACCCCGCACTCGGGGCAGGCGCCCTCCGGGTCGATGACCTCGATGACGACACGCACCGTGTCGGCATCGATTCGTTCGAGCTGCAGGACGGTGAACTCGTCCTCCAGCCCGAGCAGCACTGACGTACCCTCGTTCATGCTCGTGGCCTCGCTGTTGTCGCGTTGTGAGAGACCAACAGCATGTCGGGGCCACGAGCCCCATCAACTACCGGGCACCCCGCTCAAGCGCGAAGAGCCACTTTGGGGCTGCGCCCGTGGAGCAGGGATTTGGGGTTTCGTCGGCCTGTCAGGCCAGGTGACTGCATCGGGCTTGGGACTGACAGGACCATGTCGATCATGGCGTCGGGGTGCGAAGGTTCTCATACAGACGGTCGCGTCGGTAACGGGCTGGTACGGCCCCGAAGGGGACACACCACCGGGATTGATTGACGTACGCATCGATCCCGCAAGGACGCCTCCTCTAGCGGAGTGCTCCGCCGTAACCGGCACTGAAGTTATTGAGTGGAGACGGAGGCGCTGAGCTGATGCACCCATCGTCGACCGTACGGCCCGGGGTTTGGATACCGCGGCTGCTCGCCGTCACGTTCATCTTTCTTGCCGCATGCAGCAGCTCTACCAACTCCGGCTCGACCAGCACCACCGCAGCACCCACCAACTCCACTGCCCCAGCAACGGCAGCCGGCGCGGATCTACCGGCACTGGTCCGACAGGTCGAGCCCTCGGTGGTCACGGTGCTCACCGAGGGGGGCGTGGGCAGCGGCATTGTCTATAAAGCCGACGGCATTATCGTCACCAATGCGCATGTGGTCGCCGGCGTGCAGGACGTCACCGTAGCCCTCGCCGACGGGCAGCAGGTGCCGGCAAAGGTTCGTGGCGCCGATGAGGTTTCCGACCTCGCCGTCATCCAAGCCGACCGTACGGGACTGCCCGCTGCGACATTTCAGAAACCGCTGCCCCAGGTCGGTGAACTCGCCGTAGTCATGGGCAGCCCGCTGGGATTCGAGGCCACGGTCACATCCGGCATCATCTCGGGACTACACCGCCAGATCCCCGGGTCGGCTTCCACCGGCGCACCGCTGGTAGACCTAATCCAGACCGACGCCGCCATCTCGCCGGGTAACTCTGGCGGCGCGGTGATCGATGCGCAAGGAGAAGTTGTAGGTATGAGCGTGGCCTACATTCCGCCGACGGCGGGTGCGGTAGCCCTAGGTTTCGCCATCCCGGCCGCGACCGTCGTCGACGTCGCCGACCAGCTGCTGGCCACCGGGACCGCCCGCCACGCGTATATCGGTATTCAGCCCGCCACCCTGACCCCAGAAATTGCCCGGCTGCTGGGAATCAACCGCACCAGTGGTGTGGTCGCCATGCAGGTCGCGACGCGAAGTCCGGCAGCGGAGGCAGGCATCCAACCCGGCGACATCGTCATCGCATTCAACGGTCAGGAAACCGCGACGGCGGAAGAGCTTATAGCGGCACTTCGCGGCACCAAACCGGGCGACCGCGTCCAGTTGACCGTGCAACGCGGAGCCAAGACCGAACAGATCACGGTCACAGTGGCGGAGCGCCCCGCCACCTAGAGCCGATCTTCGGTGCCCATCTGACTGATGTCTTTCGACGACCGGTACACACGCTGCGAACGACTCAGTCCCCGATGTCACCGCTAGCTAGCGCCCGGTCCGCCTCCGCCGTCATCAGACACGCCGCTGCACGCGGATCACTCGACGCCGTCGACCATACCGACACCGCGCGGAATGTCTGAACAACAGTGCAGGGGTGGATTAGTGGGCACGAACCGGCTCTCAACCAGGTCACGAAGAACGCCCGACCCGGCGCGCACCGCAGAGAAAGCTGCGCACGGTGCTGTGCGGCCGGGCCGGTAAGCCGGTCGACGATGAGACGCTGGAGGAGGTGGCACGGCTGCGTGAGGCGTTGCGCGGTGACCTGGGTGAGCCGCTGTGCGGGCACCTCACCTGCCGAGCGGTGGACGCTCTGCACGCCAGAGTCGTTGCGCTGCTGGATAATCCGGTGATGACGACACCGGACCGGCGGCGGCCGATCTCGTGGCCCTCGTTCTGACGCTTACGTGTCGCTGTCTGCTGCGACGATCTCAAAGAGTTCCGTCAGCTCGGCGTCGGCGAGCGCGGTCCCGACAGGGTGTCCGTGCACCCCGACGAGGCAGAACGAGATATCGGATTCGCCGGCTTGCGTCGCCGCCGATACCAAGGCATCGATTCCCTCGGCGTCGATGCGGTTCACCCCGGTCAGATCGAGCGCCAATAGTGCCGGCGATCGGTTCAATTCATTGGCCACGACCCGGCGCATCGTCGCGGTTGCTCCGCGGAGCAGCTCACCGCTGACGTATATGACGCTCTTGTTGGTTGGGGATCGCTTCACGTCGACGGTGACGGAGCAGGTTTGTGCTTGCCGTCCTTCCGCCTGATTGTTCAATTCACCCTCCAAGTGCGCATTCTTATGGCGTTAGCGGAATCCATTGACGGCAATGGGATTAGCCACTGGGGCCCGATGTGCATGGCGTTAATGGTGGGAAGGCGGGCTCGGCGCCACACCGGCCCGGCGGATCGAAAAACACCGTTGAGGGTAGGCACGCCGGAACAGCATGTGGGCGCGGCAAGAGTGCTGCTCCGTTGCTTCTTCCGAAGTGCGTTCCCTAGTGCGTATTGACCTGTTAGGCCGAACCGGCCTGGCCAGATTGCACCTGCGGGTCCGGTTCGGTGTCAGCGGCAAACTGCCAGCCTTGGGTGCTGGAAGTCAGTCTGGATCTATGGACCAGGAGGTAACGCGTGACCCATCCGTCGGGTATTCCGGTGTTCGAACGGTTCTTCCGCTCGGTCGCAAGTATCAAGATCGACAAGAACGACGTACGTCGCTTCCGCGAATTCGTCGACGAGCAGATCGATGACATTGCCATTGCCGGGCGCAACTCGGCCAAGTGGAACGGGCGTGACGTGATCGTGGCGCAGGACCTTCCGATCACCAAGGGCATTCAGGAACGAATGCGCGAGTTCGACAAGCTCGAGGAGGCCGAGGAGATCCGCGAGCTGCTGCGCCAGGTGGTGCGGCAACCACCTGGGGAGGTTACGTTCGGCGAGGACACCGAGCAGCTGCTGCCAGAGCTGTTCGGCGGGTTGAGCATCGCGCTGGCTCGTTCGTTTCGCGTAGTGGACCCAACGGTGTCCAACCCGTCGACTGAGCACTGGAACCGGGTGTTCACGCTATTCCGGATGGTGTTCTGATGCCGACGGTCCCCACCGATCGTGACTGACCCCAGCGTGTGAAATCGCGGGCCTGAAATCGTCCCGACAGTGCGAGGCGCCCGGCCATTTCGACCGGGCAGTCTTTGACTACAACCGCTGATGAATTAGAAGGGGAGCTGACATGACTCTGTCCGTGAAAGGTTCTGCTGGTCAGGCGCAGTGGCGCCCGTTTCGCGAGTTCGAGAATCTCTATGCGGAGATGGATCGGCTGGCGCAGTCGGTATTCGGAGGCCTCACCGGTGAGGGTGCCTGGTTGCCGGCGGCCGACGTCGTAGAGACCGACAGCGCTTATGTCATCGAAGTCGAACTTCCGGGTGTGCGACGCGAGGACGTCGACGTCGAGCTGAACGGCGACGAGTTGGTGGTAACCGGCGAGGTGAAGGAGCGCAAGCGCGAGGGTCTGTTCCGCCGCCGGACCCGACGAGTCGGTGAGTTCGAGTTTCGCGTCACGCTGCCGGGCTACCGTCGGGACGGCGACATCGAGGCGTCGATGGCGCATGGCGTGCTGACCGTTCATGTACCCAAAGCGGAAAGCGCCAAGTCAAGCAAGATCACGGTGCGTGAGTCGGGCAACGGCTCACCCTAGAGGCCGTTGCGGCGGATCCCCGCCCAGTCATCGGGGTTCAGGAATCGCCACGCCCGCGTCGCGGCGTGCAGGTTGAACCGGGTATCGACCTTGCGGAGGTCGTGGCCGGTGAGTTCAGCGATGCGCGCCAGCCGGTAGCGCAGCGTGCTGCGATGAATGTGCAGCGCGGCCGCGGATTCGTCATAATTCCCACCGCACTCCAGGTAATCGCTCAGGGTCATCACCAGTTCGGAGTTCTTGCTGTCGTCGTAATCCAAGAGTGTGCCCAGCCATTCGCGCACGAAACTTTCGACCTCGCCGTGGCCATGGGCGGCGTCGATGAGGCGATAGAAACCGAGTTCGTCGAACGCCGCGGCGCCTTCCGGACTGACTGAGCGCAGCCGGATGTTCATGGCGCGACGCGCTTCGATGAAGGATTGCGGAAAATCGTTGGGCACCGCGCATCGAGAGCCGATACCGATCACGCTGGTGGTCCTGCCAAGGATTTCACTGATCGCGTGGTACAACGCCCGCGGGTCCGGGCGGCCGTCGGTGAGCAGAACAACCAGATCCGCATGACGCCCGAGCAGATAGTTCAGATCCAACGCGGTCGCGGCCCGCCCGGCGGCAACTGGCAGCGTGCTCTCGGTGCGACCGGTACTTTGCATCACCACCACATGGTGGGGCCGTCGTAGGTCATGGCCCAGGGCGTCGGCACGAGCGTAGGCCCCGTCCCGGTCGGTGCCGGCCAACAGATCGTCGACAAGATCGCGGCTCAGATTGAGTTCGATTTCAGCGACGGCTCGCTGGTGGGAAAGCTCCAACGCCAAAACGGTGCTGCCGTAGCGCAGGGCGAACAAGTTGTCCTCGGTCACCCTGACGTCCGGGTCGTTCAACGCGAGGACACCGAGGATCTCGGCCCGTGGCTGGACAAGTGTGAGTACTCGCCCTCCGATTCGTGCCTGACCGGTCTGTGCGGCCAGCTCGTGCAGCAGGAGTTCGCGCGCGTCCGCAGATTGTTTGGGGTAGGGCTTCGGTTGCCCGGGTCCGGCCCAGCAGCGCAGGTTGCCGAACCGATCCTCGATACCCACCGAATGTCCAGTCAGGTCATACAGCGCATCCGCAATACCCTGCTCGCCCATACCCGCGGCCACCGCCGTGCTCAATGTTTCGTGCACGTTCGTCTGCCGCTGCAGCCGCGACACCGTTGTGACAAGTTCACGGTTCGCTACCTCCAGATCGGCGTTCGCCCTTTCCAGCTTCGCCGCGCTACCGGAGTCGCGGTCATGCATTGCGGCATGTGCCAGGGCGGCGCCGGTCAGCTGGGCCAGGATGGTCAGCAACTGGATCTGATTTTTCGACGGTGCACTGGCGGCACTGACCACCAAACACCCGTTGACGGTGCTTCGGTGACTCAGCGGGAACGCCCACCCCCACCGGCCCGTCTTTTGCGTCGACCTGGCCGTCCCAGCCGGACTCGCGGTGCCGTTCGATGTCGCGGTGTGCCGGCTGGGAAGGTGGAAAGCGAACGAATCCGCCGTTCACCGACCGGTAACTGGCCTCGACTTGGCAGGATGCGAGGCCGCCGACGGCGGCCGTGGCGACGCGGAAGATCTCGCCGGCGTCGGAGTCACTGAAAGTGACACGCGACAGCGCGGCCAAACCCCCCGACGAAGCCCGTTCGGCCTGGGTGCCCTTTGCCGGGCTGTGCGATTCATCGTTCATGTTGGAGCGGCCAGGCACGGCTGCCTCCTCTCGAGCCACCGTGGCCGGAGGGGTCCGCTAAGGCGCCACGGGGGAACAGCATACCCGAAGTTGGCGTTCCGAACCGCCTTTCCGGGCCCGCAAGTGCCCACCCGGCGTCCGAAACGCAACCCTACTCCAGGGTGGTGCTGACAGGACGAATCAGAGTCCAGATTTTCGGCTCACCGGGAGCACGCGACAGCCGCTGCGGGTTGCCAGACTCCTTGTTTGGGAGCGAAATACGACGCGCGTTACAGCGCGTGCGCTGCTTTCCGCCGTTGTCGGCGCTTCCGTGAAACGACCTTCGCAACTTAGGAGACGCCATGACTGTGATCCGTATTCCCGGCAGGCGTAGGAGGAGTGATGGCTGAGCATTCGACGGTTTCAACGTCGGCGGTGCGGCCCAACGAGCCCGCCCGCCAGGTGATCGCCACCTTCGACAATTACGCCGACGCCGAACGCGCGGTCGACTACCTGTCCGACCAACGATTCGAGGTGAACCGGTTGGCAATCGTGGGCCGCGATCTCGAGTACGTCGAGCAGATCCTGGGCCGGTTGAACTACGGCGGAGCCGCGCTACGCGGTGCCGGTTCTGGCGCACTCGTCGGCACGCTGATCGGCTGGATCTTCGGGCTGTTCAGCTGGATCGAACCCATCATCTCGGCGCTGATGCTGGCCGGTTACGGCCTGATCTTCGGCGCTGTCTTCGGCGGCCTGATGGGACTGCTGCTTCACGCGCTACAGGGTGGCCGCCGCGACTTCCGCTCCGTCAGCGCACAGGTGCCTCGTCACTACGACCTCGTCGCCGACGTCGAAGTGGCCGACCGGGCATTGCAACTGCTCACCAGCAACAACCGGAAGGAATAGACCATGGCCGTAGCGGTAGGCATCGACCTGGGGACAACCAACTCGGTGATCGCCGCCTGGCAGGGCGGGGAGCCGATAGTGATCCCGAACGCCGAAGGCGCGCGTACGACGCCGTCGGTGGTGGCATTCACCGAAAGCGGCGAGCGCTTGGTGGGGCAGCTGGCCAGACGCCAGTCGATCATGAATCCGAAGGGAACCATCTCTTCGGCGAAGCGCTTCATCGGCCGCCGCTACGACGAGATATCGGAAGAAGCCAAGGCGGTCAGCTTCGACGTCGTCGAGGGCGAAGGGGGCGCCGCCCGGTTCGACGTGCGCGGCAAGCTGTACTCCCCTGAGGAGATCAGCGCACTGGTGCTGCGCAAACTCGTCGACGATGCCGGCAAGTTCCTCGGTGAACGGGTCAAGGAGGCCGTGATCACCGTCCCGGCGTATTTCAACGACGCCCAACGCAACGCCACCAAGGATGCCGGCCGAATCGCCGGCCTGGAGGTGTTGCGCATCATCAACGAGCCCACTGCCGCTGCTCTGGCCTACGGGCTGGACAAGAAGGGGCACGAGACGGTACTCGTCTTCGACCTCGGCGGCGGCACATTCGATGTCAGCCTGCTTGACGTGGGTGACGGTGTGGTCGAGGTTCGCTCCACAGCAGGTGATTCGCATCTGGGTGGTGATGACTTCGACCGCCGGCTCGTCGACTACCTGGCCGACGAGTTCCAGCGCGAGAACAACATCGATCTGCGGAAAGATCCGCAGGCGTTGCAGCGACTGTTCGAGGCGGCGGAGAAGGCGAAGGTGGAACTGTCGTCGGTGACACAGACGCAGGTCAACCTGCCGTTTGTCACTGCCGACGCCAACGGCCCCAAACACCTCACCATGACCATCAATCGGTCGAAGTTCGAGGAACTCACCCACGATCTGGTGGAGCGCTGCATGGGCCCGGTCAAGCAGGCGATGGACGACGCCAAAATGACGGCCAACGACATCGACGAGGTCATCCTGGTCGGCGGGTCGACCCGCATCCCCGCCGTGCAGGCCCTGGTGCGCCGGCTCACCGGCGGCAAGGACCCGAACATGACCGTCAACCCCGACGAGGTGGTCGCAATGGGTGCCGCGATCCAGGCGGGTGTGCTCAAGGGCGAGGTCTCCGACGTCTTGCTGCTCGATGTCACCCCACTGTCGCTGGGTGTGGAGACCGCCGGCGGCGTGATGACCAAGATCATCGAGCGCAACACCACCATCCCGGCCCGGCGCAGCGAGGTGTTTTCAACCGCCGCAGACAACCAGCCGGCCGTGGATATCGTTGTGCTGCAAGGCGAACGCGAGATGGCCAAGGACAATCGCGTACTCGGCAGGTTCAAGCTGGAGAACATCCGACCGGCCCCGCGCGGTGAGCCACAGATCGAGGTCACCTTCGACATCGATGCCAATGGCATCCTGCATGTCACCGCGCGCGACAAGGATACCGGCGCCGAGCAGGGCATCACCATCAGCGAACAGTCGAACCTCGATAAGAGCGAGGTGGAACGGATGCTCGCCGAGGCCGAGGCCAACCGCCGCGAGGACGAGCAACTGCGCAAGGCCGTCGAAGCGCGTAACGAACTCGACTCGGCGGCGTACCAGGTGGAGCGCCGGCTCGCCGAACTGGGCGACTCGGCGGCGCCGCACGACCGGGCACGCGCCGAAATGCTGATCGCCGACGCGCGCCAGGCCGTCAAGGAAGAGACCCCGCTGGACCGGGTGCAATCGCTGACATCCGAACTGCAGCAGGTGCTTTACGGGCTGCAACCCACGCCGTCCGGTGGCGGCAACGGGCAACCATCCGGCGACGGCCGGGGCTCTCCCGTCGGTGACGACGACGTGGTCGACGCCGAGTTCGACCGGGGCTGAGCCGCCATGGTCAGTTCGACAGAACATTCCAAAACCGACGAAAATGACGACCGGGTAGACCAAAATCCGCCAGAAGCGGTTGCCTCCCAACCCGATTCGGACGCCGAGCTGGCCAAGCTCGAGGACCGCTGGCGACGCGCGGTCGCCGATCTGGACAACCTGCGCAAGCGGTATGCCCGCGAGCTGGACCGCGAACGAACAACGGAACGGTCCAGGGTGGCCGGCGCGTGGCTGCCCGTCGTGGACAACCTGGAGCGGGCGATCAGTCATGCTGGTGACCAGTCCGACGCGGTCGTCGAGGGCGTGCGGAGCATTCTCGAGCAAGCGCTACAGGTTCTCGAGCAGCTCGGCTATCGGCGCGATGCGGAGGCAGGGGTGCCCTTTGACCCGGAGCGTCACGAGGTGGTCGGTGTGGTGGACCATCCGGACAGCGCGCCCGGGACGGTTGTCGAAGTACTTCGACCGGGCTACGGGCAAGGATCGAGGCAACTGCGGCCGGCGGCCGTGGTGGTCAGCCGACGCGGGGAGTGACGCCTCGTGGCCCGCGACTACTACGAAGTCCTCGGGGTGTCGCGGGACGCGACCGCCGATCAGATCCAGCAGGCGTTCCGCACACTGGCCCGCAAGCATCACCCGGACGTCAACAAGGATCCAGCGGCCGAAGAACGGTTCAAGGAGATCAACGAGGCCTATCACGTGCTGTCGGACCCCGAAACCCGCAAGCGCTACGACCGATTCGGCGAAGACTTCCGGAAGGTGCCCGAGGACTGGGAAGAGCGGGTGGGCGCGGGTGCCGGCGGCTTCCAGGGCGGCGGCTTCAGCGGCGCAGGGCCCTCCGGCGCGCGGGTGCGCTACGGCCAGGGCTTCGGCGGCGCCGGCGGCATCAACATCGAAGACCTTTTCGGCGACATGTTCGGCGGCAGTGGCGGATTCGGGCCGATTGCGGGCGCCGACCAGGAAGCGGTGCTGGAGCTGACCGTCGAGGAGGCCTACCGGGGCGGCAAACGGCAGATCTCACTAAATGGCCGCAACTACGGGGTCAACATTCCCGCCGGTGTCATCGACGGCCAGCGGATACGGCTGGCGGGAGAGGGCGGCCGAGGTAGCGGCGATGGACCGGCCGGAGATCTCTACCTGCGGGTGCGCATCAAGCCGCATCCCCGATTCCGGCTCGACGGACGCGACGTCACCGTCGATCTGCCGGTGGCGCCATGGGAGGCGGTGCTGGGGACCACCGTCGCTATTCGAACTCCCGGCGGCGAAGCGAAAGTTAAGGTGCCCCAAGGATCGTCGACCGGTCGGCGGTTGCGGCTACGCGGCGAAGGGATGCCCAACCCGCGCGGTGCCGCCGGCGACCTCTACGCAGAAATCAAGGTGATGGTGCCACCGAAACCCACTGCGCGGGAACGCGAGCTATTCGAGCAACTCGCGGCGGAGTCCACGTTCGACCCCAGGAGGGGACGATGACCGCACCACGCTATGTCCTGGCGCGGCGGCCCGGAATTCAACTCGACGTCTTCGCAACACGCTGCGGGTTGCATCCCGACATGGTGCGCCGGCTGGTCGCGCTCGGCCTCCTCGCTTGCCAACAGGATGCCCGCGGCGATCTCTGGTTCGAACCGTCTGCGTTGGTGACGGTCGCCCGCATCCAGCGGTTGAGGACCGGTCTGGGACTGAACTACGCGGCGATCGGGCTGGTGCTCGACCTGCTGGACCGCATCGAAGAGCTGGAATCCGGTTCCCGCCGAAGGAGGACATCACCGTGGACATCAACAAGCTGACCCAGAAGTCGCAAGAGGCGTTGGCCGAAGCGCAGAGCATCGCGACCCGGATGGGTCATATCGAGGTCGACGGCGAACATCTGTTGATGGCGCTGATCGACCAGCCCGAGGGTCTCGTACCGCGGCTGCTCGATCAGGCGGGCGCCGACACCGCGGACCTGCGCGCGGACCTGGAACGCGAATTGAATCGGCGGCCGAAGGTGAGCGGCCCGGGCGCCGCGCCGGGTCAGGTGTCTGTCACCCGGCGCCTGGCGAACGTTCTGGAGGCCGCCGAGCGGGAAGCCAAGCGGCTCAAGGACGAATACGTGTCGGTGGAGCACCTGGTGATCGCCCTCGCCGAAGAGGGTTCGGCGACTGCAGCCGGACGGATTCTGGCCTCTCACAACGTGACTCGGGACTCATTCCTGACTGCGCTGACCAAGGTCCGCGGTAACCAACGGGTCACCTCTGCGACCCCGGAGGGTGCCTACGAGGCGCTGGAGAAGTACGGCCGCGACCTGGTCGCCGAGGCCCGCGCCGGTAAGCTTGATCCGGTGATCGGCCGCGACGCCGAGATCCGCAGGGTGATCCAGATTCTGAGCCGCAAGACCAAGAACAACCCGGTTCTGATCGGCGACCCCGGAGTCGGCAAGACGGCGATCGTCGAGGGGTTGGCCCAGCGGATCGTGCGCGGCGATGTCCCGGAAGGCCTGCGGGACAAGACGATCTTCTCCCTCGACATGGGTTCGCTGGTGGCCGGTGCGAAGTATCGCGGTGAGTTCGAGGAGCGGCTGCAGGCGGTGCTGTCGGAGGTGAAGGCGGGCGAGGGCCGAATCCTGCTGTTTGTCGACGAGTTGCATACCGTGGTCGGCGCCGGGGCGACGGAGGGGTCGCTGGATGCCGGGAACATGCTCAAGCCGATGCTCGCGCGCGGCGAGTTGCACATGATCGGCGCCACCACCCTCGACGAATACCGTAAGCACATTGAAAAGGACGCCGCGTTGGAGCGGCGGTTCCAGACGGTGCTGGTCGACGAACCGGACGTGGAGGACACCATTTCGATCCTGCGCGGCCTCAGGGAACGCCTCGAGGTGTTCCATGGAGTGAAGATCCAGGATGCCGCCCTGGTGGGCGCCGCCACGTTGTCGCATCGCTACATCACCGACCGCTTCCTGCCGGACAAGGCGATCGACCTGGTGGACGAGGCGTGTGCGCGGCTGCGCACCGAAATCGACTCGTTGCCAGCCGAATTGGACGAGATCACCCGGCGGGTCACCCGGCTCGAGATTGAGGAGGTCTCGCTGGCGAAGGAATCCGATCCCGCGAGCAAGGCGCGCCTGGAAGAGTTGCGCAGGGAGCTGGCCGACCTGCGCGCTGAGGCCGACGCCAAGCACGCGCAGTGGGACGCCGAGCGGCAGGCGATCAAGCGGGTACAGGAACTGCGCGGACAACTCGAGCAGGTGCGACACGAGGCCGAGGAAGCCGAGCGAAACTATGACCTGAACCGGGCCGCCGAGTTGCGCTATGGCCAGATCACCGAACTGGAACGCAAACTGCAGGCCGCCGAGGAGCAGCTGAAGTCCAAGCAGGGCGATCGGCCGTTGCTTCGCGAGGTCGTCACCGAGGACGAGATCGCCGAGATCGTGTCGGTATGGACCGGTATCCCGGTCGCGCGGTTGCAGGAGGGCGAACGGGAAAAGCTGCTGCGGCTCGACGAAATACTGCACGAGCGGGTGATCGGCCAGGATGAGGCAGTCCAGTTGGTCGCCGATGCGGTGATTCGAGCCCGATCCGGGATCCGGGACCCTCGCCGCCCGATCGGCTCGTTCATCTTCCTGGGACCCACCGGGGTCGGTAAGACCGAGCTCGCCAAGACACTGGCCGCCGCATTGTTCGACAGCGAGGACAACATGGTTCGGCTGGACATGAGCGAGTACCAGGAGCGGCACACCGTCAGCCGCCTGGTCGGCGCACCACCGGGATACATCGGCTACGAGGAGGGTGGCCAGCTCACCGAAGCGGTGCGCCGCAAGCCCTACTCGGTGGTGCTGCTCGACGAGATCGAAAAGGCCCACGCCGACGTGTTCAACACGCTGCTGCAGGTGCTCGACGACGGCCGGCTCACCGACGCACAGGGACGTCAGGTCAACTTCCGCAACACGGTGGTCATCATGACCTCCAACATCGGATCGCACCACCTGCTCGACGGCGTCACCGCAGAGGGGGAGATCAAGCCCGATGCCCGCGAGCGGGTGATGGCGGAGTTGCGCGGGCACTTCCGGCCCGAGTTCCTCAACCGGGTCGACGACATCGTGTTGTTCACTCCGCTGTCAATGCTGCAGCTCGAACGGATCGTCGAGCTTCAGTTGGCCGAGCTGCGGGATCGGTTGGCGGAAAGGCAGATCGAGCTCGACATCACGCCGGACGCGCGCCGGCTGATCGCCGAACACGGCTACGATCCGGTGTACGGGGCGCGGCCGCTGCGCCGCTATATCGCCCACGAGGCCGAGACTAAGATCGGCCGGGCGTTGCTGCGCGGCGACATCGCGGGCGGCGGCAAGATCCGCATCACCGTGGAGAACGGTGAACTCGCCGTGGGCTATTCGGAACCGGCCCTGGCGGACTGACCGAGGAGGCGCCATGGAAACCGACATCGTGACGTGCCCGCACTGCGGAAAGCGCAATCGGGTACCCGCGGCGGCCGCGGGCAAGCCCCGGTGCGCCAACTGTCACCAGTGGCTGCCGTGGATCGCTGCGGCGGGTGACGGGGACTTCGCCGACGTCGCCGAGAAGTCCTCGGTTCCAGTGCTTGTCGACCTGTGGGCGACGTGGTGCGGGCCGTGCCGGATGGTGAGTCCGGCGCTGGAGCAGCTCGCCACCGAACGGGCCGGACAACTCAAACTGGTCAAGGTCGACGTGGACAAGGCACCGGCGATTTCGCAGCGGTTCACGGTGCAGGCGGTGCCGACACTGCTGGTCCTCGACCACGGGCAAATACTGGCGCGGCAGTCGGGTGCCGCTCCCGTTGCGGCGCTGCGCAATTGGCTGGATCAGGCGCTATCGGCCGGCAGTGCGAAGGAGGCACGGTCATGACATCTGTGGGTATCGATCCCCATGTGGCGGCGATCCGCCAGGTGCGCCCGCGCACGAACGGCTGTGAGGAATGTCTGCGGCTCGGTACACCGTGGGTGCACCTACGGCTGTGCCTGACGTGCGGGCATGTCGGCTGCTGCGACTCGTCACCGATGCGGCATGCCCGGGCGCACGCCGGCACCATCGGGCACCCGGTTGTGCAGTCCATGGAGCCCGGCGAGAACTGGCGCTGGTGCTACGTCCATGAGAACTATGTCTGAGGTCGCCGCCGCCGACCAGCGCACATCGATTCTGCTGGCCGAATCCCCCGACATATACGGCGCGTACCCGCGACTGGCTGACGAGCAGATTGCGACCCTCGAGGCGGGCGGCGCCCGGCGAGCAGTCAAAGCGGGAGAGACGTTGGTCCGCGAGGGTGAGCGCTCCGACTACTTTTTCGTCATTCTGTCCGGCAAAGTCGCCGTCACCACCACGGACGACGCGGGCAATCGGCACGTGATCCGGGTGCACGGCCCCGGGCGGTGCCTCGGGGAGCTGGGCGACCTCGAAGGCCAAGCGGCGTTCTACACCGCCGAAGTGGTGGAACCCGGCGAAGTGCTCGTGGTCCCGACAGAACGGGTGCAGGCTCTGGTCGCCCACGATCCGGTGCTCAGTGACCTCATCCTGCGCGCGTATCTGTTGCGCCGCTCGCTGCTCATTCAGGAGGGATCCGGATTCCGGATCATCGGCTCCTGCTATTCGCCGGACACCGCCCGGTTGCGCGAGTTCGCCGCGCGAAACCGATTGCCGCACCGCTGGCTTGACCTGGAACGTGACAAGCACGCCGAACGGCTGCTGCAGCGGTTCGGAGTATCGCCCCAAGACACCCCGGTGGTGATCTGGGGCGGTGAGGTGCTGCGCAACCCGACCAACACCGAGCTGGCCCGCCGGGTGGGACTGCCGGTACCCGACACGGTGCCCGACGAATCCGACGTCGTCGTGGTGGGCGCCGGTCCGGCGGGGCTGGGCGCTGCGGTGTATGCCGCGTCGGACGGCCTGACCACCGCGGCCATGGAGCGGATCGCAACCGGCGGCCAGGCCGGGACGTCGTCGAGGATCGAGAACTATCTCGGGTTCCCCGGCGGAATCTCCGGAGCCGACCTTGCCGAACGGGCAGTTCTGCAGGCCGGCAAGTTCGGAGCGCGGATCTTGGTGTCCGCGGAGATCACCCGGCTGGAATCCGGCGGCGGCCAGCACCGGGTAACGCTCGCGGACGGTGGGTCGGTGGTGGCCAGGGCCGTGGTGCTGGCCACGGGAGCCAGGTATCGAAGGCTCGCCGTCCCGGGAATCGAATCGTTGGAGGGCAACGGCGTGTACTACGCCGCCACCTTTCAAGAGGCGTTGATGTGCGGCACGGGGCCCGTCGTCATCGTTGGGGGTGGTAACTCCGCGGGCCAGGCGGCGATCTTCCTCGCCGCGCGGGTTTCCCGGGTGTACGTCGTGATCCGCGGCGACGACCTGAACAAGAGCATGTCCCGGTATCTCGTCGACCAGATCAACCGGCACCCCCGCGTGACCGTCCGGTCGTGCACCGAGATCCGGGAGGTGCACGGAAACGGTGCACTCAGCGCGGTGGTGACCGAGGACAAACGAACAGGCGAGCGGCACTCGATCCAGACCCGCGCCCTGTTCGTCTTCATCGGCGCGGATCCCAATACCTCATGGCTCGCCGGCGCCATCGAACTCGACGACCGCGGCTTCGTGCCGACCGGTCCGGCAGCGCTGTATTCGGACGCCGACGGTGCCCGGCGCAGCACCCAGCGCCAGCCGGGGATGCTGGAAACCAGCCAACCCGGTGTGTTCGCGGCGGGAGACGTGCGAAGCGGCTCGGTCAAACGGGTGGCCTCCGCGGTCGGCGAAGGCTCAATGGCAATCCGCCAAATCCACGAGTACTTCGGGACGTAGTCGGCAGCGCGGACCGCCCCGACCGGTCACCTGCCCGGCATTCGGCAATACTGAACCGGTCAGCCTGACTCAGACCGGTCTGTCTTGGAGTGCCCTGGCCACCTCCGTATCGGTGGGAGCACAGTGGCAACGCGCCGGCGACGGAGATCTTTCGAGGCGCAGGCCGCGATCGACCGGCTGGCTGCCGTCCCGACCCACCCCGGATTCGTGCCGCACGAGATAGCACTGCTACGGCTACGCGCGCTGCTGGCTCGAGCCCACGGCGATGAAGCCTCCTCTCGAGACCATCGGGACCGCTACCGAGCCATGGCGATATCGCTTGGATTTGAAGGGCAGATCGAGTGGGCCGAGGCGATGACAAGACCGCGGCCGAGTGGCGTCGCGGCGTGCGGCACTAAGACCAGCGAGATGGTGAAGTGCGAGGATGCTCACGCCGAGCAGCTGGCGCTCCACTTTGGTGGCGATCGCCAGGCCGCTACGGGCCTCCTGGACCGCAGCGAAAGTGGCCGCGACCACGCCGTCCGCACCAACGGCGACTTCTTCCTTAAGACCAGCGAGATGGTGAAGTGCGAGGATGCTCACGCCGAGCAGCTGGCGCTCCACTTTGGTGGCGATCGCCAGGCCGCTACGGGCCTCCTGGACCGCAGCGAAAGTGGCCGCGACCACGCCGTCCGCACCAACGGCGACTTCTTCCTCGCCCATGCGTGTAATCGGGAGCGCGCCCGCCTGCCGCTGTGCGACAAATTCGTGCGCGCTCACCCCCACTACGGGTGGTTAGCTACCGCAACGTCAGGTTTGTCACAGACCGTCGGAAGTCGCCGCAGGTCACCAGAAAGACCTCTATCTGCGTGTTCATTGCGCGACGACTGCAATCACCGCAGGGCAGGGAGGTTGCCACGATACGATTCACAACCCGTCGAGTGTGAGTTCGAATCTCACCGAGTGCACCACAATAACCACAGTTCACAGGCTATTGCTTGAGCCCAGATCGGCGGACTCAAGAGGTTCGGCACCCCCGCCACAGCCGGGCCGTCGCCAGGGTCACCGCGACAGCGGTGCCCAGCGTGAGCAGTTGCAGCACGTTGTGCTGGGCGTCGACGACTACGTCGTGGTTGTCGATCCCCGGCAGCAGCTTGGTCGTCTTTTCGTAGCCGTGGACGCGGTACCAGGCGGCGGATGTACCGAACAGGTAGGGCGGGTACCAGGTAGCGATTTGCAGTGCCAGCAACACCCAGCAGTAGCCGGCCATGAAGACGGCCGGCCACCGCCACCTGGCCAGCAGCGCCGCCGCGGTGACCGTGTAGGGGATCACCATCGACAGCGTGCTGCCAAGCTGGGGCCCCGCCTCGGTGAGGTTGTTCCACGGGTACAGCGGCACGTAGTTGTCGATCACAAAGTAGGCCGACGTGAGGGCCAGTAATGTCACCGCCGCAGCGGTGGCGCTGTCAACGCGGCGCATCGGCCATCACCCGCCCAAGGCATCAACGCCATCATTGCCCATTTCCCGCCCCCAGGTGCTACGGCTGTTGATCGAGGCAGCGTGGCATCACCGCAAGCCCTACCGCAATCCTGGCCCGACGATGCGGGCCCGCTGGGACATGACCCAGTCCGACTCGTCGTCGAGTTCGGGAGTCGTTTTCGTTGATTACGCGGGCAACGGCGCCCTGCTCAGGTTCGCGTACCCGACCGTGGCACCCCGCGGCGCGCTGCAGTGGTCGTCGGGCAGGCGCTCGGCCTGTTACTGCGGGTGAGTGGCAGCTGACCTCAGCAACGCTTCCAGCATGCCATGCAGGTGAGCCACCGCGAGTTCGATGTCGTAGTACTTGCGTTGTCCGGCACGCGATTCCGCCGCCAGCAGCCCGCAGCGGTGGACGTTCTGGAAGTCGCCGTATGGGAACTTGTAGCGGCCCTTCGTGTTCTCGTCGTGCTCGTCGTCAATCCCGAGATGCCACCGTGCGTACTCGGCGATCCCGTGCCGCTCGATGTAGTCGTTCTCTTGCCGGGCCGAGGGCTGGTGCTCGCTCCATGCGTCACGGTCATCAATCACGTACCTGCCCGCCGCGATCAGGTCCCGCGCGTGCTCGTAAGCCGTCTCGTTCAGTTTGACCGCCATGCATTCCATGCTCGCGGTCACGGCCGCTCGCGCCCTGGACCTGGCGTGCCAGAATTACTCACCCGTGTTTGTTCCAGCAGTGCGAGGCCTATTTCCCGTCGCGCGACCACAGGCAGACACGCTTCGTTATGGAATCAGTGAGCCGCCTGGAACGCTAGCCGGCCGTGGTGACTCCTGCCGGGACGTGAACCTTCAGTAGGTGGTCGGGTGTGGTGCGAACAGCCAGCTGATCGCGCCCACGGACATTTCTTGGAATAGACGCTCCGGGCGCCGATCAGGGTGCAGCCGTGCTGCGACACCCCTCCCGCCTCATGACATCGAGGGCATCGACCTGTTGCCGATCACCTTTATCGCTGCGCCACGGCCTCCCTCGGAATACCCGCCGCCGCGTACACTTCGGCTTCGTCGAGCGTCTCGTGGGCCAACAGCTCCGCGACGATACTGTCGAGCTTGTCGCGGTTGTCCCGTAACAGTTTCCGTGCCTCGGCGTAGCACTCGTCGATGATCCGGCGGACCTCACCGTCCACGACGCCAAGCATTGCATCGGATACCCCGGCCATGTGCGGGTCACCCTCCTTCGGCAGCACCGACACCGGGCCGATGCGGTCAATCGACTGCGCCGCGGGCTGTGTTGGTCGTCAGAGCCGACAGAATTCGCCGAGGACGGCCGACCCGACGCACGCACGCGATGATGCCGATCCCCAGGCCCAATGAGGCCCGACCCCACCGATACCTCACCTCGTTGGGCGCCGACAAATACCGCCTGAACGGCGCGTTGACAACACTCCTGCAACCTCGTCCCGCACGGCCCGATTGCGTCGCAGCCCCACCGGACCCAGCGCAACCAGCGCCGAGGCTTCGCCGTCGAGCACCGCGACCCGCCGATCCCAGAGACTGTCACGTCGAAGGTGCCGAGACGGCTGGTCAATGGCCTGTCGGCTGGCCACGCCCGGCGCGATCGCAGCAATGACGTCCTCGAGCCCGTGGGGTTGGCGTGGACATTACGGTGGGTATGGGGCGCGATGAGGCTGAGACCGGACAACAGGGCGCGGCCCGAGCGGTCCGCCGTACAACATCGCGTGGCTCCGCGCCGCGCCAAGCGAACGGAGTGGGTGGGTGGCCGGTCGTATCGAGATCGATGACGTCGCACCCGTCGTTTCCGGCGGAAGATTTCCGGCCAAAGCTGTCGTTGGCGAGGTGGTGCCGGTTCGGGCGACGGTGTGGCGCGAGGGCCATGACGCGGTCGCGGCCTCCCTGGTGGTGCGTTACCACGGCACCGCATATCCGCAGCTGGCCGAGGCCCCGGTGCCGGCCGCCACGGCCGTAGAACCGGTCCCGATCGAGGCCGTGGTCAATCCGCCGGCACGGGTCAAACCGCAGCGGTTCCCAATGTCGCTGGGCAGTACACCCGACGTCTTTCACGGGGTGTTCACCCCCGACTGCGTCGGCCTGTGGACCTTCCGGGTGGACGGCTGGGGCGACTCGATCGCTACGTGGCGGCGCGCCGTCACCGCCAAGCTGGACGCCGGCCAGGGCGAGACCGACTTGTCCAATGATCTGCTCATCGGCGCCCGGCTGCTGGAGCGGGCCGCGGCGGGTGTGCCCCGTGAGCTTCGCGATCCTCTGCTCCAGGCCGCGGAGGCGCTGCGCAAACCCGGCGATCCGTTCGCCCGCGCCGCCGCGGCGCTTTCGCCCGAAGTTGTCGAGCTGCTGGCGCAGTATCCGCTGCGCGAAATAATCACGCGCGCCGAACAATACGGCGTCTGGGTGGATCGTCCGCTGGCCCGTTTCAGCGCGTGGTATGAGATGTTCCCGCGGTCCACCGGCGGGTGGGACAACAAGGGCAAGCCGAAGCACGGCACCTTCGCCACCGCCGCCAAGGCGCTGCCGCGCATCGCCAATATGGGCTTTGACGTCGTCTACCTGGCTCCGATCCATCCGATCGGCAAGGTGCACCGCAAGGGTCGCAACAACACGGTGACCGCAGCTCCCAGCGACGTCGGTTCGCCGTGGGCGATCGGCAGCGACGAGGGCGGCCATGATTCCGTGCACCCGCAGCTGGGCACCATCGATGACTTCGACGATTTCGTCGCCGCCACCCGGGATGAGGGCATGGAGGTGGCGCTGGACCTGGCGCTGCAGTGCGCCCCCGATCATCCGTGGGCAAAGCAGCATCCGGAATGGTTCACCGTGCTGCCCGACGGCACCATCGCCTATGCAGAGAATCCCCCGAAGAAGTACCAGGACATCTACCCGCTGAACTTCGACAACGACCCCGCCGGTCTATATGACGAGGTGCTGCGGGTGGTGCGGTTCTGGATAGCCCACGGCGTCAAGATCTTTCGCGTCGACAACCCACACGCCAAACCGCCGAACTTCTGGGCGTGGCTGATCGGCGAGGTGAAAAACGACGATCCCGACGTGCTGTTCCTGTCCGAAGCCTTCACCCGTCCGGCCCGCCTCTTCGGCCTGGCGAAGCTGGGTTTCACCCAGTCCTACACCTACTTCACCTGGCGCATCTCGAAGTCGGAGCTGACTGAATTCGGCCAGCAGATCGTCGAACACGCCGACTACGCGCGCCCCAACCTGTTCGTCAATACACCGGACATCCTGCACGCGAGCCTGCAGCACGGCGGTCCGGGCATGTTCGCCATCCGGGCGGTGTTGGCGTCCACGATGAGCGCGTCCTGGGGCGTGTACTCCGGCTACGAGCTGTTCGAGCACCGACCGGTTCGCGAGGGGAGCGAGGAGTACCTGGACTCGGAGAAGTACGAGCTGCGCCCCCGTGATTTCGATGCAGCGCTGGCCAAGGGCGAATCACTGGAGCCATTGCTGGCCCGACTCAACGAGATTCGTCGCTTGCACCCCGCGTTAAGTCAACTGCGCACCATCAAGTTCCACCACATCGACAACGACGCGCTGCTGGCCTACAGCAAGTTCGATCCGGTGACCGGAGACACGGTGCTGGTAGTGGTGACCCTCAACGCGTTAGCACCCGAGGAGTCCACGCTGTGGCTGGATATGGGCGCGTTGGGGATGGAGCCCTACGACCGCTTCTGGGTGCGCGACGAGATCACCGGAGAGGAATACCAATGGGGACAAGCGAATTACGTTCGCCTCGATCCCGCCAAGGCGATCGCCCACGTGTTGAACATGCCGCAGATACCATCCGGATCACGACTGATCTTGCTGCGTAGGGAGTGAGTGGACGATGACTCGAACCGATCAATTTGTGATGGTCGAACGCGGCGCGTTGCTGGGCGCCGGAACCTGGAGACTACGGATTCGACGGCGACCGTTGTCAATCTGTATGACTGGGGCACGGTCAGCGGATTGCCCTACTTTGATGCGGCGTCTTCGTTCGCCGCGGCCGCCAAAGGTGGGCCCGAGGCCGCCGAAGCGTTCACGTCGATCCGCATCCGCCTATCTCGTGCGAACATGCGTCATGAAGCCGAATTATTGGCATACGCCGACGGCATGAAATACTAAGCGGCACAACATGATAGAGAATATGCGGCGGTTAATCATGGACAATAGAGACTATCCACGATATCCGGCGGAATCATGGTCATGGGGGAGTGGCTAAACACTCTGGCCCAAGCTTCACCAGTTCACCGCTCGAGCAAGTCGTAACGCCGCAAACTCGCACTATTTGCTGGTACCACGGGCGCGCCGGAATCTGTGCGCAATCCTGAACTCTGAGCGGGAAGTCGAGGTGTCGCGCGGCAGACCGTCCGCCCGTGCAGTTAGGTCCCCAATCGCTGCCAGAGTGGCGCGTGCGTCATTGAATAAGAGGCTCGCCAAATCGATCTCGTCGATAACCGCTGGTATCGATGAGATTCCTTGCGTGTGTTGCCTCGTCTGTCCGTGCCCGCGGCTCTCCCCTCCGCCAGCGTCCGCCAGTCGCGGAACGCCGCGCCGGCTGCTGATACCTGCTACTTGTTGCGCGCCGTGACAGTCAGCGGCGCGGCTGTCGACCGTCGCGTAATTCCCCCGGGGTGTCCGTCATGTAATTCCGCCACCGGTGGGCCTCGGTGTAGGTCTACCGGGTGGGCTTGGCGTTGTCTACCGGCGCGCTAGCGCCGGGTCTTTTTCGGGGTCGGTAGCTGGGTCCGTCCATCAGGATCTGGTGGCTGGTGTTGATCAGGCGGTCGAGCAGCGACTCGGCGACGACGGGGTTGGGGAACAGGTTGTACCAGTCCTTCGGTGATCGGTTGGAGGTCAGGATGAGGGGGCGGCCGTTGACGGCGCGATCGGAGATCAACTCGTAGAGGTCGTCGGCGTGCATCGCGGTGTGTTCGCGCATGGCGAAGTCGTCGAGGATCAGCACGAGCGGTTCGGTGTATTCGCGGATGCGTTGCCCCCAGGTGCGATCGGCGTGACCGCCGGCGAGGTCGGAGAGTATCCGGGAGGTCTTGGCGAATCGGACGTCGCCGCCGCGGCGGGCCACTGCGTGCCCAAGTGCTTGTGCCATATGGGTTTTCCCGACTCCGACGGTTATCAACGGGTAGTAACACGCTCGAATCTATGTATGCAACAAAGGGGTTGAAGCCTCGTTTGTCATTGTTGTTGCCGGTTTATCGGCGGGTGTTCTTCGACGTGAAGGAACGGCAACGATGGCGTATCCAGTGGCTGTGTGTCCTGCGGGTGGGCAGCGGACGTGGACTGTGCTTGGCGAGGACTTCGCAACGGTCGGTCCGATCGAGGAGTGGATCGAAGCTCACCGGCACCTGTGGTCACCGAACACGGTGCGTGGCTATGCGACGTCATTGGCGCAGTGGTGGAGCTTCCTCGAGCAACGCGGACAGACCGACGGTTGGCGTGAGGTCGGTGTCCCCGCCGTCACGGCGTTCCTGTCCTGGCAGCGCAATGGCCGCACGGTTCAACATCGGCTGACTGAGTCTGACCCGACGCCGACCGCTTCAACGTTGGAAGTTCGGCTTGCAGCGGTGATTTCGTTCTACCGATGGCATCAGGCACTGTCCGGGGTGGCGGTAGCGGGACGGCTACTGCGAGGAACACCGCGGCACCGACCAGCCCGAGGCTTGCTGGCCCATCTGGATGCGCGTTCGGCCCCGGCGGCATCTTCGCTGGTGCGCGTGCGACGTGACCGACGCCGGAACAGACCTCCCTTGCTGCTGCCGGAACAGATCCAGGCGATCTTGGATGGCTGCGCGGTCTTCGACGCCGAGTCCGGATCGTGGCGAGGCAACCTGCGGGACCGCTTCGTGTTCGCTCTGCTGGCCGAGACCGGGATGCGACTCGGGGAGACGTTGGGCCTGCGGATCGGTGAGTTCGTCCTCGGCCGCGGCGGCACCGCGTATGTGCAGATCGTGCCCCGCTGCGATAACCCGAACGGGGCGCGGGTGAAGATGATGCGACCGCGACGAGTCTATGTCGGTGCCGACCTCGAGCGGCTGTTCGCCGACTATCTCACCGACATCGCCTGCCGGGCAACCGAAGTCGGCATCGCCCTTACGGACACGTCGCCGCTACTGGTGAATGTGTTCCGACCACCGTTGTTGGCCGCATTGCGAGAGACGACGGTCCGGGAGAAAGTGGCCACACTGCGCCGCCGCGGCGTCGGGCCACCCGGGTGGACGCCGCATTGGTTCCGCCACACCCATGCCACCGCACTGCTTCTGGCGGGGACGCCGGAATGGGTGGTCTCCCGGCGCCTCGGGCACGCCCACGTGCAGACCACCCTTGACCTCTACGGCTGGGTTCGCGACGACGAAGCCCTGCGTGCAGCCGCCAACTGGGCGTCCTACGCCAGCAGCTGGCGTGTGGCCGAGTGATCGACGAGCATGGCCACCTGCACCTGCGTAGTGCCGAACACCTCGATCCGATCTGGCGACTCTGGGACGAGCTGCCGGCACAGTGGCGTGGCCCCGTGCTCGGGCCCGGCATCGAGAACTGGGCGTCGATCACCGAGAACGATTGGTCGCATCTGGATCTGAGCGGACTACCCGACCCGTTCGCCGCGGAGCTGGCGTGGATGGCGCACTGGCAGGCCAGCGATGGCACCCGCGTCTCTGTGCTGGCGATGGCGCAGTTGGCCAACATGATTCGGCGGGCCGTTGCCGAAGGTCGCGATTTCCCCTCATCGATCCGGGCCATGGATTACGACGCCGCAGCGGTGTTGCAGAGCTGGTTCTATATCAGCAGGGGCAAGCGACTGCCCTCCCCCCGGGGCCGGGGCCGGGTGCACGCTCTGTTCGGGTTCGCCCGGCACGCCCTGATCGCCGCTTGCCACGACGGCCCGTGGTGGCAACTGGACTTCTGGCACCCGCGCTGCGATCCGCGGATACCACTGACCGATCGTGAACCGGTCGCCAACTACGGCTGCTCACCCGGAGATATACAGCTTGGGTGGTTGCGGACCGCCGTGAAATGGCACCTGGGCACGTCCCTGGAATCTGGGGCGCTGCGCTGGACCACGGTCAGCCAGGAACGCATGCGGAGCTTCCGCCGGTTCGACAATTGGCTGACCGCCAGCTTCGACGACCCGACCATCATCCTGGGCGACCCAACGAGCGCGGTCGAACAGGCAGCTGCGTTCGCGCGGTGGACCGCGGTGGCCGCCAACCGCGTCACCCGCGAATCCGACACCCGCCACCTCGGAAGAACTGTGCCGAGCAGGGGAATCAACGACGACCTGCGAGCGGTGGCCGGCCTCCTGGAGTTCATTGCCGCCAATCCCGGGGAGGCTCGCAGCGTCCTCGGCGCCGAACCCTGGCAACGGGTGAGCGCCACGCACGCCGCCAGCTGGTTCGGCCGAGTCAGCCGGATACCGCATCACCGCGGATTCAACGACGCGAACTACATCGACGACCACGCACTCTCCCAGATCACCGCGGCGCTGCCGCTGATCGGGCTTCCCCGCAACGAGCAGATGACCATCACCCGCGGCGACGGCACCACCATCACCGCCAACGGACTCGAGGACCCGCAAGCAATGCGGATGATCCTGCTGCAGATCCTCACCGGCCGCCGCGCCAGCGAGATACGCACCTGCGACTTCGACTGCCTCTCCGCTGCGCCCAGTACCACCGCAGCCGCAGATGACGACCACACGCTGAGCAGGTTCCGTTACGCACAAAGCAAGATCGACGTCGCACCCGACACCATCCTCGTTGACCACGCGGTCACCGAAGTCATTGCCGAACAACACCGTTGGATACATGCACAGCATCCGGGCAGCAGCAGGCGCTTCCTGTTCACGCGGCGCCTAGGCAACCGCCGCGGCGACAAACCCTATCCAGCAGGCACCTACAACTGGGTCCTACGCACCCTCAGCGATCTCGTTCAGATCACCGACGCCAAGGGCCACGCCGTGCGATTGAGCCACACCCACCGCTTCCGACACACCCGGTTGACCCGACTGGCCGAACTCGGCCTGCCAGTCCACGTACTGCAGCGCTACGCCGGACACGCCACCCCTACCATGACCATGCACTACATCGCCGCCCGCGACGAACACGCCGAGCAGGCGTTCCTGGCCACCGCCAAGCTCCGATCCGACGGCACCCGCATCCAACTCTGCAGCGACGACCACGACAGCCTGCACCTGTTCCGCCGCGCCGACCGGTTCCTGCCCAACGGCTGGTGCACCCTGCCACCGCTGCAGTCCTGCGACAAGGGCAACGCCTGCCTGACCTGCTCAGTATTCGTCACCGACCACACCCACCGGGACGTCCTGCAACGTCAACTCCGCGAAACCACCGACCTGATCGACCGGGCCACAACAGAATTCGAGCAACGGCACGGCCATCCCATGCCCCAGGACAACGTATGGCTCACCACGCGCCGTACTGAACACCACGCCCTGGAAAGGCTCCTCGACGCCCTCGACCACAAACCCGACTCCGCGGCCCACGGCGCGATCTCCGAGTGTCATCGACCCAGCGCTGGACCCGTCCCGCTGACTCTCGACCTCACCCGCCACCGCAGGAGCACCCTATGACCGACTCCCGAGAACGCCGAATCACCGCCCTCACCGAGGCAGCGAAGGCCAAGTCCAAGAACAAGACCCGAGACGCTGACCAAGCCATCCGCCGACTGATCAAACGCGGCGAACCGATCACGTTCCAAGCCGTGCAACGTGAAGCTGGCGTCTCCCACGCCTTCCTCTACAACCACCCCGAACTGCGCAAACGAATCGAGCATCTACGCGGCGCCCGCCGCAAGGCCACCACCGACCAGCCTGCTGATGCCGACAACACCGTCGTCATCACACTGACCCGCCAGATCGCCGAACTCAAGAAACAGCACCGCCAGCAAGTGCAAGCGCTCCGCGACGCCCTCGAGCGAGCACACGGCGAGAACCTCGACCTACGGCGCGAACTGGCCCGCCGCGGCATCCACTCGCCGCCCAACGTTGCATCGATCGCAACAACGTCCTGAACAGGACAAACACATCCATTCCGAGCTCCAACCTTCGATAACGCCCGGTCCGTAGAGGATCACTGATTCGGCGGCGTCGAGCCACCGCAGTGCGGCCAGGTCGCGCAGCATCGCCGCGGGCAGCTTGGTGTTGGCGGTGAAGTCGAAGGATTCGAATGTCGATTGTTCCTCGAAGCGGGCTCGGCGGATGCGCCGGGTGAGGGCGGCGGATTCTCTGCGGGCGATCTCGTCTTCGCAGAGCACCTGGAGGAAGTCGAGGTTCCCGAGGGTGCCGTCGCGGGTCTGCGCCAGCCGGGCATCCAGGGTGTCGAGCATGCCGGTGAGTTTGAGGGTGCGCAGCGCATTGCGTAGTGCGGGGTCGAGGATGCTCATGGTGGTGATGTCCTTAGGTTCAGATCGAATGATGTTGGTTGCCAGCTGGATACGATGCGTTGATCACGCGATCTCTCCGGTGGTGGTGTCGAAGGCTTGCGGCCCGCGCAGATGCGCCGCGGCTTGCGGGGCGGCGGATTCGATGATGCCGTCGAGTTCGGTGCCGGCGGCCAGGATGCCCTTGACCGTGCGGTAGCTCGGGTCGCCGACGGTGATCGCCCGCGCGCAGGCGGCTTCCAGGCGGTCGTGGCCGACGGTCTTGAGCAAGGCGAGGACGCCTTGAGCGCTGCGCAGTCGGTGGATGGCGTTGACTTCCATGAATTCGGCGATCACCTGGGTACAGGCCGGTCCGACCTCGGCGGCTACTCGGCGACACCAGGTCGGGTTGCGCATCGTGAAGGCGATCTTCTCCGGCGGGTAGTGCTCGAAGTCGGTGGCCCGCCCACGGTGATGGGTGACGTGGGTGGCCACGACGTCGCCGTCGTGCACGATCTGCACCAGGTCGCCGCACGTGCGGGCGTGGACCTGTTGGCCCATCAGCCGCCACGGCACCGAGTAGAGCGCCTTGCCGACTTTCACGTGGCAGTCGGTGGCGACCTTGCCCGTCGACCACACCGCGAGTTGGAAATCACTGTGCGGCAACGGCAACAGGGCATGCTGTTCAACGGTGGAGAACACGAACCCTGGTTGCTCACCGTCGAGTGCCCGAGAGTTTCGCGCCCCGGCTACCTCACGGCACCAGACCAGCGCGGCGGCCTGCATCTGCTCCAGCGAGGTGAACTCGCGGCCCCGCCAGAACGAGTCCCGAATGTATTGCATCGGGCGCTCGACGCGTGGTTTGTCCTTCGGCTTGTTCGCCCGCGCCGGGTCGATCAGGCAACCGTAGTGGGCACCCAGTTCGGCGTAGGCCTTGTTGATCTTCGGGTCATAGAGATCCGGTCGAGTGACACCGGTCTTCAGGTTGTCCGGGACCAGCCGGGCCGGGACGCCACCGAAGAACTCGAACGCTGCCACATGCGAAGCGCACCAGGAGGATTGATGCATCTTCAGGACCGGTTGGACGAACAGATGCCGCGAATGGGCCCTCTGGTGCGGTCATGTCGGCGCCTTCCCTGCCAGGTGAAGGCTGCGCACGTGGGTGCTCATAGGCGCAGCCGTTCGACGGCTTGTCCGGTGACCTGCGCGATCAGGTCAAAGTCCCTGTCGAGTGCGAGCACGGTGAGGCCGGCCATCTCAGCGACAGCAGCCACGAGCAGATCCGGGATCGCCGGGGCACGGTGCAGCCCACGGTCGGCCAGCTGAAGCTGCACGCCCACGGCGCGGTCCTCGGCGGCCGGAGTTAGGTACTCGAGCGGCATCAATGCCAGCGGCGGCGCACCTGATTCGCTGCGGGCCTGAGGCCCGTTCCGAAACGAGTAGCCGATCTGTAGGCGAGTGACAGTGCTCATGCGCACGAGGCCACGTTCGATGCGCTCAACCCAGGCCTGAGCATCTGGGGAGGCGACCAGTCGCGTGTAGGCCGATTTGTCGATGAGCCAGTTGGTCACCGCCACGCGGCGTCCATGACGTCGGGATCATCGAGGTCGGTGGCAGCCGCGGCGGCACGGCGTAGATCGTCGACCGTCATGGTCCGCGTGGAGGCGCCCACCGAGCCTTCGGTCTCAAATCTGGTTCGCAGATACTCTTGGCGCGAGAGGCCGCGAGCGGCGGCGTCGGCGTCGATACGCGCGATCGCCGCGTCGGACAGGCCGCGGATCAGCACATCACCCATCTCGCATGACCTCCTGATATCATCGATATCAGCCTACAGGGCATCTAGTTGGCTCCCCGCCGCGACACTCATGACGACTGGTATCGCCCCGTTGCCCTGACTCCTGCTGTCACCAGGGCTGTCTATGCCCGATAATTGATGGCGTGACCATTCAGCTTGAGGCGGCCCAGGCGCTGGCGGTGGTCGAACGCGCGCGCTCCCTATTCGGTACACCTGGCCCCGCCGCCACGTCTGGCGTGCCACTGCAAACGGCAGCGGAGTCCGCCGCAGGCACGGGGCAACAGATGTCAGCGCTGTCCGGCCAGCTGGTTGATCGACATGCATCGGTTGCCGAGAAGCAACAGCGGGGCCTGAGTACGGCAGGGCGCACCGACACCACGTTGGAGTCCCATCTGAGCAGCGCCGCGCAGATCACCCACGGCGGAGCGCGCCAAATGGACACGATCGTGGCGCAGACACGCTCCATCGCTGACGTTGCCGCGTCGGCTCGCACACCGGCCGCGGAAATGATGGTGCTCAAAGCGCTACGCGCTCAGGTCGCTCAGGCACAGTCCGTCGTGGCCTCGACTCAGCAGCAAGCCAGTCAAGCCGCCGGACAGGTCAAATCACTGAGCTACGGCAGCGGCGAACTACCCCAAGCGCCAGCCGATCTGCCCACAGACAAGCCGGGTGAAGACCCCCCGCACGGCGAAGATCCGCGCTACTGGCTCGACGTCACGAAGGTGACCTACGTCCCCGAAGGGGAGCTAGCGCCGCCGAACTACAAGCAAGTTGGCCCTAACCTCTGGTATCCCGACCCCGAAGGCGGTATCGCATACGTGCCCCCGCCCCCGGCGGCGAAGTATCCACTTGATCTCGGCGACATTCGCGTGATCGACCCCGACTCTGACGCACTGTTCCCGCCCGGCTATCAGCAGTTAGCTCCCGGAATCGGGGTGCCACATCCGGATTCGTATTACGGAGCCCAACCCCCCTGGCCGCGACCGCAACAGCCCATCGATGTCCGCGACGTCATCCAAGTAGCGCCCAATCAGCTCGCGCCGTGGGGTTATGTCGAATACATGCCCGGCTGGTGGGTCCCTGATCCAGGCCGGCAGTCGCTGGTCGGTAACTAGCGGACACTCGACGACACGTGGTTGTCAGACCAATCGCGGGTGGCCCTACTGGTCCTCGACGATGCGGCGTTCGCGGCGAAGGAGCGCGTTTAGAAACGCGTTGATGTGTGTGACCGCGTGGTCGTTGAGGCGAACGGGCCCGTAGATGAAAACATGACCGGCGCCAGCGGTCAGTCCGACAGACTCTGGATCGCCACCGGCGCGAACGTGCATCTCCCAGTGGATCCGCAATCCGACATCATCGGCGCGCGCGTCGAGCACGGCAAGCATGCTCGGTGAAACCCCACCCGAAGAGCGTCAGTCCACTTCAATAAGTTGCTGTGCAACAATTTTGGCCGTGCACCTGGTGTCGCGCTAAGGCGGGCGGTGATCGGTGCGTTGGTCCGCTCAGGCCCTGCTGGACAAGGGATTGACCACGGTGTCGCAGACGGGCCTTAGCATCGGCGCCATGCTTGGTTTCTGGGTGACCGCGTGGGCCGGATCGTTTCTCTTCGCGACGTTGGCTGTTGAGACGTACGTGAAGCGCCGATGGCCATCAAGCAGCACCCTGGGGCTGGGCGCGGTCGTTGGGCTCAGCGCCATCCTGTTCGCGTTCGTTGGCATCGGCGCCCTCGTCGAAGGCGCCCTTCACAGTGCGGCATGGCTGCGCGACGACGAGATGGCGCTATGGGTCGGAATCTTGTGCATATGGTCCATCTTCGTGTTTGGCGCCATCCGAGCGATCCCCTGGGTGGTCGCGCAGCGGAAGTGAAGATGACAACGCACTTCCAGCTAGCCTGCTGGCCTGAAGACTCAAATGTTCAGCAGCACAGAAGAACTGAGACCCGCGTTAACTACCAGCTCGAACGGCGAACACCTCGTCTGCGACGCCTGCCAGGGCGGCGCGCGCATCGTCGAGATAGGTGAACATCGTCGCCCGGCCGACCAGGGCCGGGTGGCCGGGAATTCCTGTGAGGCCGACGTCGAGCCAGTCATGGTCGAGCCGGTCCGCCGACACCAATTGACGACCAGGCCGGCCGGCACTGTCGAGGGCAGAAGCAACCGCCATGCCTGAGTTTGTCGGCAGCATCGTGTGGATGACCTCGGCCACCGACCAGGGGCGCAGCCGGGAGGCGGGCATGAGGTCGTCGACGATCGCGGCCACCACCGGCAGAACGGTGAATATTGGCATACCGTCGAAGAATTCGATGTGCTCGTCGAGCGCCGACTCAAGTTCCCCTCCGTTGAACAGCTCTCCGAAACGGGCCTCCCGAGTGCCCAATTGAGCGAGACGGTCAGCGACCGGCTGGCGGCTCTGTCCGAGGTGCACCAGCACGAAGTCCACCGCTCCAACCGTCACCGCGGGGGAGGCGACCTCGGCGGCCAGATCGGTCATTCGTATCTCTGCGCGCCAATCGCGACACCAACTGACCGTGGCTCTGTCGAGGCTTTCGAAGTGCAGCACCGGCAGGCTCAGGGTTGCGTCCAGCAGAGTGGTGTACGAGTCGGACCTGATCAGCGGTACCGGCGTGTCGTAGCCGAATGATTGAAGGTCATCGCGTGATTCTTCGAGAGACCGACCAAAGTCACTCGAGCAAAGGAACCAACGCGATGACCACTGCCCACAATATCGACCTGCCCACCGTGCTGGCCGAACGACTCACCACCACCCACCCCGACGTGCTCCGTGAGCTGCTCGCCACCTTCATCCACACCCTGATGGGTGCCGAAGCCGACGCTCTGTGCGGCGCCGGATACGGCGAACGCAGCACCGAGCGCACCAATTCCCGCAACGGCTACCGTCACCGCCAATTCGACACCCGCACGGGAACATTGGATCTGGCGATCCCGAAGCTGCGTCAGGGCTCCTACTTCCCGGACTGGCTGCTGGAACGCCGCAAACGCGCCGAACGAGCCCTGACCACCGTGGTCGCCACCTGCTACCTGCTCGGGGTCTCCACCCGGCGGATGGACAAACTCGTCGAGACACTCGGCATCACCAGCCTGTCGAAATCCCAGGTCAGCGTAATGGCCAAGGAACTCGACACCGCCGTCGAGGCGTTCCGCACCCGTCCACTGGACGCCGGTCCCTACACGTTCGTGGCCGCCGACGCGCTGGTCCTCAAGGTCCGCGAAGGCGGCCGGGTGGTCAACGTGCACGCCCTGATCGCGGTCGGGGTCAACAAGGAGGGCTACCGCGAAATCCTGGGCATCGACGTCACCACGGCTGAGGACGGTGCGGGTTGGTTGACGTTCTGGCGGTCGTTGACCGCCCGCGGCCTCTCGGGTGTGAAGTTGGTGACCTCCGACGCGCACGCCGGGCTGGTGGCCGCGATCGGGGCCACCCTGCCCGGGGCGGCCTGGCAGCGCTGCAGAACCCACTACACGACCAACCTGATGGCCGTCACTCCGAAGGCGTCGTGGCCGTGGGTGCGGACCCTGTTGCATTCGGTGTTCGACCAGCCCGACGCTGAATCCGTTGCTGCTCAATATGATCGGATCATCGACGCGCTCGCCGACAAGCTTCCCAAGGTCGCCGATCATCTCGAGAACGCCCGGCCGGATCTGCTGGCGTTCACCGCGTTCCCCAAGCAGATCTGGCGCCAGATCTGGTCGAACAACCCCCAAGAGCGGCTCAACAAGGAGATCCGCCGGCGCACCGACGTCGTCGGGATCTTCCCCGACCGCAACGCCCTGATCCGCCTCGTCGGAGCAGTGCTGGCCGAACAACACGACGAATGGGCTGAATCGCGCCGCTACCTCGGCCTCGACGTCCTGAGCAAATCACGCGCCGCCAACGACACCCCGACAGAACAGGAGGACACCCCGGCGGCACTGACCGCCTGAACGATCACGACGAAGAATCACACGACGACGTCGTACACCACGTCCCTGGACTTGACCAGGCTCAGCTCCGCGGCGCCTCGGCGCGCCACTTGCGGCCTGCGTAGGTACTGGGCGAGGGCAACAACAGCAGCTGGTGAGCTCATCAGGTTGCACACTCCTCGGCCACTGACCAGGGGCGCAACCGGGAGGCCGGTATCAGGTCGTCGACGATCGCGTCCAGCACTAGCAGGGCGGTGAATATTGGCATGCCGTCGCAGAACTCGTCGTGCTCGTCGAGGTTCGGTTCGAGTTGTCCTCTATCGAACAGCTCTCCGAAACGGGCCTCCCGGATACCGAGCAGCGCCAGGCGATCGGCGACCGGCCGGTGCCCCTCGCCCATCTGCACCAGCACGAAGTCCACCGCACCGACCGTCACCGGGGGTGCGGCCACCTCGGCAGCCAAATCGGTCATCCGAAGCTCGGCGCGCCAATCCCGACACCAACTAACCGTGGCGGCGTCGAGGCTTTCAAAATGCAACATCGGCAGGCTGGAGCTGGGCGGCGCCCCGGCGCGACACTTCGGGGTGCTCAGGTAGTCGACGACGTCCATAGCAAGCCCTCTATTTCATCACCGTGACGAAAGGTCGTCGTGCAGGAAGTCGCTGAGCCACCGCCGAATCGACGCCAGGCAGCGACTGTCGACAGCCCCAGCGGCGCTGGCGATCCGCTGCCGGCTGACGGTGCGAGGCTGTTCTGTCATCGCGTAAGTGGGGCGGGGAAGGGTTAGGCCGGGTCCGGTGAGCTCGACGTGCTGCGGCCAGCCGCGGTCAGTGGTCGTGGCTGGAACCACGATGGCCAACTCGGTGACGGCCTCCAAGTAGCCAGACGATGCGACGATGACCGCGGGCCGGCGTCCGGCCTGTTCTCGGCCCAACGTCGGGTTCAGGTCGACCCACACCACCGAGCCGGGCAGCAAGGGAACATTCACCGAGTCGCCTCGGTGTCTATATCCACTGCGGCCCACTCAGCCGTTTCCGCACGCCAGACGGACAATGCCGGTTCGTCGGCACCGCGGATAGCCTCGGCGACCGCGGCCATCCGCTTATGTCGGTCGTGTTCGTCCATGAGCTGCTCTAGAAACTTCTGCACCGTGGCATCTTCTTGTCCGGCCGCTGCGCTGATGCGCTCACGCAACGGCTTCGACACTTTGATCGTCGTCAGGTCCGCCATTGCGTCATGCTAGCATCCGGTATCCAACATTAGCATACTTTTGGTATGCCGATAATAGCGATTATGTCAACTCACAGTTGGCACATATGCTAACTTACACTTGACGTAGGCATACTGTCGCAGAATACTTGGCGGCATGGCAATCCCCCGCCTCGTCGAGTTGATCGACAGGTATCGGACCGCGCACGGCGTGAGCGAATCCGAAGTGGCCCGCCGGATTGGCATGTCCCGCGAGAACCTGCGCAAGTGGCGGATTAACGGTGTCAGCCGCCTCCCGGACCGCGAGAATTTGGCGGCCGTCACCCGCGTGATCGGCAAGCCCTATCGCGAGGTCGTTTCTGCGGCCCTCTTCGACACCGGATACCTCACCGACGACCAGGCGTCCACACCGAGGCCTCACGATGAGGTCCTCCACGACGCGATCAGCGTACTTACCGAGGCAACCCGGCTGACCAATCAACCTATGCGGCAAGCGACGTCAGGCCAATGGGAGGTCGATCCCGATCCCCGCGCCGCGCTGCGCATCGACTGGGCCGCCTTCGTAACGCTGGCCCTGGCGGGCGCGGCGGCCAACGTCGGGAGCATCGAGGAGGCACTGGCAGGCCGGCCAGGCTCGTGGGAGGCCGAAATGGTGCGGCGCACACTACAAGCCACGGTCTTTGACGACAAAGACTTACTGCGCCATCGCACCGAGCCGGTCGTGGTCGATCTCTGGGTGGAAAGCATTCTTGCCCAGATCGACGACGGCAGCGACGACGCCTATGCCGACGCACAACTCGAACTCGACGCCCGCGCCGACGCCATTCCTGAGCCCACCGACCTGCCGCCAGGCCCCTTCTCCCCCAACGACCCCCGCATCGCAGCCGTGGACTGGGTGAACGTAGACGACAACGGCTACCTAGTCATCACCCACGATGGCTGGACCGGCGACGCTGACGACGTGGCCCTGCTCTCCGAACTCTCAGCGGAGGCCGAGGCCTCCCGCGATCCAACCCCCGGCGAGATCGCCTATGAGCAAGCCATGCAGTCGATCGCTGCCCTGGTCGACGCACTCACTGAGCAGCAGAAACGCGAATACACCGAGTACGCGACCCGGCTCACCGAGGCCATCCACGCGCAGCTCGCGGCCCTAGAGCTGACGGTACCGCTGTCGATCAATATCACCCTTGCCCCCGAGACTTGGGCTCACGAGGACTTCGACAAGCACGCACCGTCGACGTACTCAAGCAGCGCCATCGAGGGCGCCATCGAAAGCGCCGTCATGGACACCCCCACCCCTGCAGCCCTCCCCGGCAGTCCCCTCGAACGGCTCGAAGCAGGTCGAAAAGGTCAGTAGCAACAATGAGCGAGGTACTTCTTCACCACGTCGAGTGCGGCCCCGTGCAACTGCTCAACAGCGCGCCGACACCGGCCACAGTGCTGGCCAGCCCGCCCGGACCTGACGGCGCCGACCAGCTATGCATTCAGCTGGCGACACCCGTTAAGCACCGCCTCCCTGCGGGCGCGTCGGACGCCGACTACCCGCCGGGCCAACGCGGCCGAGACGCACACGGGCCATTCCTGTGGATCTACTACGCGGCTTTGCATCCCCGCGTCCCCGGGACCGACCTTGCAAAGCCTGCCCTCGATCTCCCCGTCGACGTCTCCTACATCCTCGACCCCAGCATCGGCCAGGCTGACGTCCTCGATGCCACGAAGATGGTGTGGGTCGCCACCGCGTTCCTGGACCACTCCCCCACACCGCTGCCATCATGGCCAGACCTGGAGGACCTCGAACCAGGCATCCGCACTCCCGGCGGCCCGCCGCCTTACGAGGCCCTAGAGCACCGCATTGAGCACGCCTTGGCGCAACTGACTGTGGTCGCCAGGATTTCGGCAAGGCGGACCCTCCCCCGCCCGCAGTTCCAAGCATTTCCCGCAGTCGATGCCTCCGGCGCCGCCTATACCGTCGATGCGGACGGCTCTCTCCACTATCGGTGCATGGATGTCCTGACCGGCCAGCCAGGCACGCGTCAAACTGTCGACGCCGACGAGTTGCTGTACTGGATCGTCGACGACGCGGCCCGCGCGATCGCCTGGAATTTTGCCTACCGCTCCCCCGCCGCGCGCGGCGCCGACGCCGACACGCTCAAGGCGACCGTGGCCCTGCCATTGTGGGCCGCCTTCGTCAGTGCACTCGACCCGCGGTGGGGCTCGAAGACACAGGCCACGATTGACGCTCTCCTGCACAACTCTAAACCCACCCGACGCGTGAGCTAACGACCAAATGCGCAGGTGAGGGACGCGACGGCCCAAGCGCTGCACGGTCATTTTCTAGGGTTGATCCCCAGCACGAAAGTCGTGCATAAGGGAAGGAAACCCGACGTGACCATGAAGACTCGTACTTCGAAGATTCTCGTTTTTGATGTCGCTCCCAGCCGCTTGATGGAGATGAGCGTCGACTACTACCGCGAGTGCCAGATCGCGGGAGCCGGCAGCGTTGAGGTCGACGTCGCCGATGATGACACCACCATCGTCTCCGCGACCCGCTACCTGCCCGCCGACGCCGACGTTGCCGCGGTCGTCCACGACGGCGTTCTCCAGGTGCTCTGCACGCGCGCACACCGCGCCCCGATCGTCATGTGCGAGTTCCCTGAGTGGACGAACTACACCGTGCACCGCTCGCGCCGGTGAGCCGTGCATGCGCCCTCTCATGTGAACATCAAGCGGAGACATCGACTGGCGTTAGCAATGCGCCGAACGGTGTCTCAAGAACCGCGATAAGGTGTTGACCGACCCCGACGACTTGTGGGCTGAGTATTGAGTTCGGGCCTGTTCACTGTCATTGACCCGTCCCGGCGTTTCCGGAGACTTCCGATCTTGGGAGGATCTGAGTTATGGGACGTGTCAGCAAGTACCCCGAGGAGCTGCGTGAGCGCGCGGTACGCATGGTCGCTGAGGTGCGCCCGCAGTACCCGTCCCAGTGGGCGGCGATCACCGCGGTCGCGGGCATGTTGGGGATCGGCACCCCGGAGACGTTGCGGACCTGGATCCGCCGCGCGGAAGTCGACACCGGCCAGCGCCCAGGGGTCACCTCTGAGATGGCCGAAGAGAACAAGGCGCTGCACAAGGAGATCGCCGAGCTGCGTCGGGCCAATGAAATCTTGAAAGCAGCGGCGATTTTCTTCGGGGCCGAGCTCGACCGGCCCGGGAGACGGTGATCCGGTTCATCGCCGAACACAAGGACCATCAGGTGACCGGCCCCGACGGTGGGGCAGGGTTGCGCTGGGGTGTCGAGCCCATGTGCGCCGTGCTCTCGCAGCACGGTGTGTCGATCAGTCCGTCGACCTACTACGAGTGGATCGCTAAGACCCCGACGCAACGGCGGGTGCGTGATGCCGAGTTGGTGGAGATCATCACTGCGGCCAGGGAAGACAAGAAGAAAGGTCGGTTCGTTCAGACGCTCGGGTCGCGCAAGTTGTGGATCTGGCTGCGCGGTCAGGGTCACGATGTCGCCCGCTGCACGGTGGAGCGGATCATGCGCGAGAATGGTTGGGAGGGTGCGCGGTACGGGTCCAAGCATAAGACCACCACTGCCGATGACAGTCACGTGGGCTATCCCGATCTGGTCGATCGCCGCTTCTATGCTGCAGCGCCAAACCGGTTGTGGGTGGCCGACTTTACGTAATGGGAGAGTCGGGCTTTGTTCCGACACGCAGGAGGCGAACCGGCAGGGGTCACTGAGATTTTACCGATCCGGGCGCAGTCTGGTTGGTGAGCTGCCAGCAGGTGATCACTGCATGTGATGACACGGACGCGTCAGAGATCTCTACGTAGACGGTGACCCTGCCGGTCCGCCCACGAGTTAGGTGATCGGCTTGTGAGATGCCGCGCCACCGAGCGCTGTCCATTAGGTCGCCGCACCAAACTCGAGCTCGATACGGAGGAGAACTCGACACGAACGGAGACATGTCACATGAAACTGACTTGCGGGGTCGATTGGGCCGAGGCGCATCACGACATCGCGTTGATCGACGAGGGCGGGGCTGTGGTTGCGCGTTCCCGGATTGATTCTGGCGCAGCCGGATTCAACTGTCTACTGTCGCTAATCGGCGAACATGGCGGGAGCGTCGAGGACACTCCCGTGGCGATCGAGACCGATAAGAATCTCCTTGTCGTGGCGTTGGTTGAGGCCGGGTTCACGGTATACCCGATCAACCCTCGCGCGGTGGCGCGCTACCGGGAACGCCACTCACAGTCCGGAGGCAAGTCAGACCCCGGAGACGCCGCTGTGCTCGCGCATATCCTGCGCACCGACCGGCACATGCACCGCCAGATGCCGGCGGTCAGTGAGCACGGCCGAGCTGTCAAGGCGTTGGCCCGCCAGCACCAGGAAGCGATCTGGGCGCTGCACCAGACGGTTAGCCGCCTGCGGTCGGTGCTGCTGGAATTCTATCCGCAAGCCTTGCAGGCATTTCCGAACCTCAAACATAAGGCGGCTTTGAGTGTGCTGGCCGCTGCACCGGCCCCGGCGGCCGGTCAACGGCTGACCCGCCGTCGAGTGATCAGTCTGCTGCAGCGGGCCGGGCGCGGCAATCATCCCGAATTAGTCGAGCAGATCCTCACCGATCTGCACACCCCGGCGTTAAGGCAACCCCCACGCGTCGAGGCGGCCCTCGGACACACCGTGTCCGGTCTCATCGCCATCGTGATCGCGATGGCACGCGCCGTCGAGGACCTCGAAGCCGAGCTGACCCGCCAGTTCGAGCTGCATCCACAGGCACAGATTCTGCGCTCAACACCGGGCCTCGGTCCGATACTGGCCGCCCGCGTGTTGGCCGAGATCGGCGACGATCCAGCGCGATTCAACGATGCGAACAGTCTGCGTGCCTTCGCCGGTACCGCGCCGGTCACGATCGCATCAGGCCGTTCGCGCTACGTCAAGGCCCGGAAGGTTCGCAACAAGCGGCTCGGCGATGCCTGCCATTGGTGGGCGTTCTCGATGCTCACGAAATCCTCGGGAGCCCGTGAGCACTACGACAAACGCCGCGCTGCCGGCGATCGCCACAACGCCGCGTTGCGCAACCTCGCCAACAAGCTGCTCGGACGCCTGTGGTGGTGCCTGGCCAACAACGCGCCGTGGGACGACGCCGCCGCCTGGCCCCACCGAGCCGAGCACCCGCATCCCGTCGCCGCTTGACACCTCACTGGCGTGGGATGTCTACGTATCGACGTGGATGGGGTTCGTCTACGTGGCGTTCGTCATCGACGCCTACAGTCGCCGGATTCTGGGGTGGCGGGCCGCCCGATCGATGACCACCGACCTGGTCCTCGACGCCGTCGAGCATGCTTTCTTCACTCGCGCCCAGAACGGCACCACCAGCCTGCACGGGTTGATTGCTCACAGCGACGCGGGCGCGCAAGGCGGATTCAACTGGTCGTCGCAACACCTTGACCGTGGAGGTGTTCAGCAGTGGCGACGAAGGACTGGGCCGCGAAGACGAGTGATGTGCCCGAGGGTGCGCGTCGGCAGTGGCGTGCGGATCGAGCGTTGCGTCCGCCGATGCGGTCGCCCGGGCGGCCTGAGCCGTCACGGGCGGTGCAGCGGCAGTTCTGGCGTCTGATCGCGACGGGTATCACCTCGGCCGAAGCGGCGCTGAAGGTGGGCGTGTCCGTGCCGGTCGGAACCCGTTGGTTTCGCCACGCTGGCGGCATGTCACCGATCTCGCTTGTCGTGCCCACCGGCCGCTACCTGTCCTTCGAGGAGCGCGAGGAGATCGCGCTGCTGCGCGCCAAGCAGATCGGCGTTCGTGAGATCGCGCGCAGGATCGGCCGCGACCCGGCAACGATCTCCCGCGAACTGCGCCGCAACGCGGCCACGCGCAGCGGGAAGCAGGAGTACCGGGCGTTGGTGGCGCAGTGGAAGGCTCAGCAGGCGGCGAAGCGACCGAAAACGGCGAGGCTGGCGACTAATGACAGGCTGCGCGAGTACGTACAGGAGCGGCTCGCGGGAACGTGCGCCGGCCGGACGGCAGTATCGTCGTCGGGCCGGGGGCGCCCGCGTGGAAAGGGCTGAACAAGCCGCACCGGCAGGACCGGCGGTGGGCGACCGCGTGGAGCCCGGAGCAGATCTCGCACCGGCTGAAGGTCGACTTCCCGGATGATGAGTCCATGCGCATCAGCCACGAGGCGATCTACCAGTCGCTGTTCATCCAGGGCCGTGGTGCGCTCAAACGCGAGCTCGTCACTTGCCTGCGAACCGGCCGCGCGCTCCGCCAGCCACGGGCTCGAGCGCAGAACCGCCCGCAAGGGCATGTCACCGCGGACATCGTGTTCTCTCAGCGCCCCGCGGAGGCAGCGGACCGCGCCGTCCCCGGACACTGGGAGGGCGATCTGATCATCGGCACGGGCCGTTCCGCGATCGGCACGATCGTCGAACGCAAGAGCCGCTCGACCCTGCTGGTGCATCTGCCGCGGCTGGAAGGCTATGGCGAGATACAGCCCGTCAAGAACGGTCTCGCGCTGGGCGGTTACGGCGCCGTCGCGATGAACGCCGCGCTCATAGCGTCAATGACGAGGCTTCCCGAACAGCTCCGGAAGACGCTCACCTGGGACCGCGGCAAAGAACTCTCCGGCCACGCCCAGTTCGCTCTCGAGACGGGCACGAAGGTGTTCTTCGCCGACCCCCACTCGCCCTGGCAACGGCCGACGAACGAGAACACCAACGGGTTGCTGCGTCAGTACTTCCCGAAGGGCACGGACCTTTCACGGTGGTCCGCGGAAGACCTCGAGGCAGTCGCTCTCGCGCTGAACAACCGACCCCGCAAGAGCCTCGCCTGGAAGACACCTGCCGAGGTGTTCGACGAGCAGCTACGCTCACTCCAACAACCCGGTGTTGCAACGACCGGTTGAACCCAGGCAATACACCTCGGTGGCGTTCACCCAGCGGCTCATCGACGAGGGTGTCGATCCCTCGGTCGGATCGGTCGGTGACGCCCTGGATAACGCGCTGGCCGAGACCACGGTCGGGTCGTTCAAGAACGAACTCATCCGCCGGCAAGGCCCGTGGCGTGACGTCAATCAGGTCGAACTTGCGACCGCCGAGTGGGTCGTCTGGTTCAACACCGAACGCCCGCACGAGTACCTCGACGACTTCACCCCCGAAGCCGCTGAGGAGTTCTATTACGATCACAGACGCACCCCACCAAAGGCAGGGTGATTCAACGAACGCAGCCTCCGGAAACGCCGGGACGGGTCATCACGCCATGGGGCCACCCTTCGGGGGCGGCCCCATTTTGGTGTCTCAGATCTAGAGAAACGAGGTCGATCAGTTCTTGTCTCAGGTGGAGGTGTGTAGCGGCGATCTAGGGCCGGTGGCAAGTTCGGCGGCGGGTGATGCGGATCGGTGGAGATGACTAGGTGTCATTGCTGGTTTGGGCGTGACGACCGGCGGTGGGCGCGGTGCTGAGCGCGGCGGTGGCGGCTAGGGCAGTAGCGAATACCAGTAGCGCAGGGGTCAAGGTGGCCGCGGCGGCGAGGGCGCCGACGAGTAGTGGCCCACCGGCATCTCCGAGTTCGCGGCCCACTTCGGCAGAGCCCATGGTTTGGCCGAGCCGTTCAGCGGGAGTGGACGCGGCCAGAGAGGCGAACCCGATCGGGGTGACGACGCCTACGCCAATGCCGATCAGTACGGCAGCGCTGGCCAGGCCCATGATTCCTGGTATCACCACCGCCGCGCACCCGGCGGCAGCGAGCAGTAGGCCGGTTGACAACCCGGTGCGGTCCCCGATGCGCCCGTCATCGCGAGCGCGCCCAACCCCGGGCTGAACTACGGCGGTCGCCGCTGCCAACACCGAGACGACCGCTCCGGTGAGAAGTGGGCTGAGGCCGCGGCTGGCGCCGATGACGGGGAGGAAGCCAACACCGACCGATAATGCGGCGGTGGCCGCGGCTAGTGCGAGGGTCGGGCGCAGAAAGCCCGGGCTGGCGAGTCGGCGGCCCAGGTCGAGTACCGTCTGGCGGACCCGCGGCAACGGTGCCACCCCCGGCACCATCAGCAGCGCCCACGCTGCGACCGCCGTTCCTAGTGTGGCGAGCGTGGCGAAGAGCAGGGTGTAGCCGCCCCAGGTGATGAGCACCCCTCCCAATACCGGTCCCAGGGTGTAGCCAAGTCCTTTCCAGGCACCGTAGCGACCGAAGCCGCGGCCTTGCTGCCCCGGCGCGGTTAGCCGCGACACCAATACCCCGGCGGCAGGTGAGAATGCTGCTGCGGCGGCGCCCTGAGCGAATCGGGTCACGCCCAACCAGGCAGGATCTCCAGCGATGACGAAGGCAGCGGATGCCGCGGCGAAGGCGAGCAGTCCGCCGAGCAGAACTGGGCGGGCGCCAATGCGATCGGCCAACGATCCGAATACCGGTTTGAGGATGACTTCGGCTCCGTCGTAGATGGCCAGCAGCAGGCCCAGGGTGAGCAGCGATGTGTACGGCCCGTCGATATAGCCGCCCAAGGTGGCGGCAATGCTGTGAGCGCCGAATGCGGTGACGAATCCCGCCGCGTACAAAGGCAACAACTGAGTTCGGGTCCCCCCGAGGCCTGTATCGGCAGAGTTGGGCGTACTCATGCCGGTGACAGTGGGTTTGTGCCGGCGGTGGCGAGTGTCATAGCTGGTGCAACGCGGTGAAAACCCGCTCGGTGTAGTCGGCGAGGCGTTCGATGCAATGCTTGAGCTGCTGGTTGGCCTCGGTCACCTCGGGGGCGCCGAATACATCACGCGCGGTCAGTTCGCGGTGCCATCGACGCAGTCGCTCTAGGCTGTGTTCTTCTTCTTCGAGCTCAGCGATCGTGAACTTGGCGATTCGAATCTCTTTGTCGATTTCGGCGTCGAAATTGGCGCAGTCGGAGATGAACTCAGCCCACTCCTCGCTCCGTTCAGCGGTGAACAAGGCTTCCAGACGCGCAGCGTCGGATTCATTGCGTCCGGACGCGGCCAGCACCGTCACCTCGCCGTCACCGCGTTCAGCTAGCTCTTCGGTTCGGGCGATTCCATCGGCGAATACCGGGGCATCGGGCACCGCCCATACCCCCTGCCCCAACAGGGTGGCCCCAGCGCGCCGCAGCTCGCGCCACACCGCGACTCGGTGCCGCGAAGGCTCCGCAGGCATTCGTACCACCAGAACCAACCATCGGACCGATGTCTCTGCCACATCTAAAAATGTATCAGCGGTTACATTCGGGCGGCGACCACACCCCCGGGTCGCATTAACGCCGGTCTCAGTTCAAAAAGAAACGAGGCCGATCACATCCTGTCTCATCTGGAGTCCCCGTCCCTTTGACGCCGGAGCGGCCCGGCCAGGCCCTGCCACCAGACTCGATCACGCCCATCACGGAGCCTCGCTGAGGATGTGACAGATGCGGGCGTCGGTGCAGTTCAAAGGATTCAGCGTCCGGCTGCGGTGAAGGAGTCGACGCAGTTCTGTTGCTAGCGATGCCAGCTCTTGTTGGCGCTGTGTTATGTCGTCGAGCTTGCCGCTGAGTAGCGCGTGTACGTGCTCGCAGGGTGCCGTTCCGTGGTCACGAAGGTCCACGATGCTGGCGATATCGTCCAGGGTCAGTCCGGCGGCTTGTCCGGCGCGGATGAAGTGCAGTCGGGTGATCGCAGTGCGGTCGTAGCGCCGGTAGCCATTGGTGCCGCGGCGAGGTGCTGGCAGTAGTCCGCGTCGTTCGTAGAAACGGATGGTCTGCGGCGATAGATCCACGGATCGTGCCAGCTCTCCGATCAGCATCCTTGCCACACTAATCCTTGACCTTGTACTGCACTGCAATGTTTAGCGTGACCTCATGACTTGCAAACGTGTGCACCGAGGGGCCGGTTGCGGTGCGATCACCCAGGTGGGGCGATGACTGCCCGCTTCGATTTGATCGTGATCGGTGCCGGCATGGCCGGTATCGCCGCCGCCAATAAGTGCGCCGCCCAGGGCTGGCGCGTGGCGATCGTCGACGCGTTGCCCTACGGCGGTACCTGCGCGCTGCGCGGATGCGACCCGAAAAAGATCCTGCGCCGTGGCGCCGAAATCATCGACGCTTCCCAACTGATGCGCGGAAAAGGTATCGACGATGGCCAGATCCGCATCAACTGGACCGATCTGATGCGCCACAAACGGGGCTTCACCGATCCGGCACCAGCGAACATGGAAAACGACCTACGTCGCCACGGCGTCCAAACACTGCATGGTCAGGCCCAGTTCGTAGACGCCCATCAGATCAGCATCGGAAACGACTCCCACCACACAGACCGGGTCTTGATTGCTACTGGAGCGCGGCCCCGACCGCTGCAGTTCCACGGAAACGAACACCTCATCGACAGCACCGAGTTCCTCGAATTGGAGGTTTTGCCACCGCGAATCGTGTTCGTTGGGGGCGGTTACATTTCTTTCGAGTTCGCCCACATCGCCGCCCGGGCGGGCAGCCACCCGATCATCCTCGATCACGGTCCGCGCCCACTGAAGGGGTTCGACCCCGATCTAGTCGACCTGTTGATCGCCGGCGGCGACGTTGCCGGAGTTCACGTGCAGCCGTCCACCACGGTCACCGCTGTACGTGCGACGGCGTCCGGATACCAAGTCCAGGTCGATCAGGATGGAACTCTTACCACCATCGATACAGACTTGGTGGTTCACGGCGCCGGACGCGTCCCCGAGCTGGCCGAACTCGACCTCGACCGTGCTGGCATCGCGTGGTGTGAGCGAGGAATCAGTGTGGAGCCGTACCTGCAAAGCACCACACACCCCGGCGTCTACGCCGCCGGGGATGCCGCAGACACCGCCGGCCCCCCGTTGACGCCCGTGGCCGTCATCGAAGGCAAAGTAGCCGCCTCCAACATGCTCAAAGACGCCAGCACCGTGCCCGACTACACGGGTATCCCGTCGGCTGTATTCACGATCCCCGAACTGGCGCGCGTTGGGTTGCTCGAAACAGAAGCCCGCGACCTGGGATTGAAGATCGACGTGCGCTACACCGACGCCAGCACCTGGTATTCGAGCTACCGCCTCGGCGAAGATACCGCCGCAGCCAAGATCCTCGTCAATAAGGACGACGACCGAATCGTGGGCGCACACCTGCTCGGACCGGACTACACCGAACACGCCAACATCGTGGCCCTGGCCATCAAACTAGGCCTCACCACACGCCAGCTCAAGACAACCACCGCGGCGTACCCCACCCTGGGCTCCGACCTCGGCTCGATGCTCTAAGCGGCCGCTATTGAGCCCACGCCCGACGGAAGACGAAAAGCGACGTCCCATGCTGTCTCGTTTCTAGAGAAAAGAGACACCATCGGTGCTGCATCGCTATCACCGCGTAGTCGCAGGTCGCGCTGTCTCATTTCTTGTCTCACCACGCGTATCTCAGACCCTCAATGTCGGAGCTCGATGAGACTGTGGTGGCGCGACAACGATCCTTGGGTATGCGCGGGTGAGCACCGCGGGCCAAGACCTCGATGGACAGCCGATCGCACTTGCAGTCCAGGGCGTCGAATCCGGCCAGGTTTTCACCGACAAGCTCTCAGGTGCTGTGAACACCGACAGACCGGGCCGGGCCGCCCAGCTGCACTACGCCCGCGAGGGCGACACCGTGGTCGTCACCGCACCTGTTGCGCGCCTTACACGAAGGCATAGATACCGACACACCTACAGGCCGCGCGGTGGCCGCCATCATGGCCACCCGGCGGAGCTGCCGAAGTTGGATCCCGACCCGCACCGTGCAGTGCAGTGCAGTGCATATTCCTGCTGGCCACCGCGGTTAATCGACTCCGAAACGACGCCGGCACCGGCCACGGACGACCTGGACCACCACGCAAGACCAGCGAACTGAGCGCAGCAGAGGCCCGCCTCGTCGCTCACGCGACCGCACTCGTCGCAGGAGCGTTGCTCGACAAACTCGACGGCGGCTGAGGCGCTACCTGGGGTTGTGTCTAAACTGTGGTGTCCCGGGCATCGAAGTGCCGAATACCGCCAACGAGGTCGATCAGAACAACCCGGATCACGCCCCCGACGTTAGCGCGAGAGGCCCTGTGCTCTAGGCATGCACGTATTCCAGCCACAAGGCGCTTAGTGGACCTACAGACGTTCGCGACGTTCGACGGACTACGTGAGGGCTGCCGGACCGGGCCTGGTGTTGGATTCGCCGCCGTGAGGGCCACGGGGCGTAGCTGGCGTCTCGAGCCGCCCCACTACTGCCAAGTCGCACCAGAGGAGCGACTGAGCCTAGTTCCGCTCCCCTCCCCCATAGTGTCGCCACGGCTGTCCCGGCAATTCTTCGCTCTGGTAATTATCCATGAAGTACTGGCGGGCATGGCCGACGCTTCCGAGCGGTGCGACGACGCTCAAGGGTTGCGTCCGGAATGGTTCGCCGCTTTCTTGGCCGACCGAGGTACGCGTAAGCCGTCGGTGCACACGATGAAGGCTTATCGTCAGGATTTCGACGCGATCGCGACTCTGATCACAGGTCGCGCCGATGAGGTGGCGCGGATGGCGTTGGGCGACATCACCACCGAGTCGATGCGTACCGCGTTCGCCCAGTACGCCCAGTACGCCCAGACCCATGAGGCCGCGTCCATTCAGCGCTGCTGGTCGAGCTGGAATGTGTTGTGCACCTTCCTGTACACAGCGGAGTTGATCGGGGCCAACCCGATGTTGCTGGTGGGGCGGCCCAAGCTCGCGAAGACTCTGCCCAAGGCGTTGCCGACGGACTCGGTGGTCGCGCTGTTGGCGGCACTGGAGGCAGATCCGCAGCCGCGGCGGCGCAGCGACTGGGTCGAACGCGACCGGGCCCTCATTGTGACCGCCCTGCTGGCGGGGTTGCGTGCCGATGAACTGTTGCGCGCCAATGTGGGGACCTTCGCCGCACTGACGCCGGCGCGGTGGTGCATGTCCGCGGAAAGGGCGGGAAGGATCGCCGGGTCCCGGTCGATCGGTGTTGGTCGACATCCTCGAGCGTTATCTCACCAGCCGCACGCTGCGGTTCCCTGCCACGACCAAGCGCCGCTCCCCCGGCACGGGACTGGCCGCCTGGCCGGCCAACGCACCACTGTTCGTCGGTGCGGACGGTGAGCGGATCTCCCGCGGCACCTTGCAGTACCGGGTGCTGCGGGCGTTTCGCCGCGCCGGAATCGACGCCGGCCGTGCCCGCGGCGCTGCGCTGGTGCACGGGTTGCGCCATACCTTCGCCACCGAGCTCGCCAATTCAGAGGTCAGCGTCTATACGCTGTGACGCTGCTCGGCCACGAATCGATGGTGACCTCGCAGCGCTACGTCACCGCGGCAGGCGTCGAAACGCGCGCTGCCGCAGCTCAAAACAAGCTCTACGCCCTCCTGCAAGACGGACACTGACACGACTGATGGGTCACGACACCAGTGCGCCAACTCCTCGGCGTCGGACCGAGACGATCATGTGTCCCACCGACTTCGCGCCAACTAGGCCGGCAATGCGCCTGGCACACCACGGTTGGTCCGGTTCGCCCGGCCGTGGAGCCGCTGAGGAAGCCTGTGGGGACAGCCGGTGAGCAGGCGCTCTTGATGGCCGCGTCGTCGGTCACTGCGATCCTTCAGGGCGGGTGGGCGCCCGTGGAGAGTTGTGCTGTTGGCATCACCGGCGCGATTGTCGCTGGCATCGGCGACCGCCTGCTCAGGCGTGCGAGGTGAGCGCCACCGCAGCCGAATCCGCCACCTGGTGGGACGGTGTCCACGCCATGCCGCAGACCCCGATCCGCGATCTGGTGCCAGCTTTGACCGAGGTCGCTGACCAACCCGTCCCGTACGGCTGGCTGCCGGCCCGTGCCCGCACGGTGTTCGGCGAACAGCTCACGACCTGGTCGGACTTGGCCGATGAGACGATCTCGTCATTGCTCGATCGACCCAAGGCCGGGATCGGCACGGTGCGTGCCATCATACTGGCTGCCCGCGACGCTGCGATGTCTCGGTCGGCCCCGGCTGAGACCACGGCGGACGCGCCGAGCGCTATCGGCAGGCTGCTGGACCGCTTGAACCGCTACGACTACACGGTGTTGGCGGCGCGCGGCTGGGCGCTACGCCCCCTCTCGGTGAGCGCGACCGCCGAACAACTCGGGGTGGCCCCGGTCAACGTTCACCGTAACCAGCCCCGCGCGGATCGCCGGTTGCGCGATCTGCTCGCCGACCCCGCCCACGTCGCGGTTCTCGACCACGCCCAACGGCTGCGCCGCCGGCTTGGACCCCTGACCCGCGAGCACACCGCCGAGGGTGCCCTCAACGATCTCGGCCTCGATCTGGGCACCGCCGCCGGGCAGCTGCTGCTGCACGTCGCTGGCCCGTACACCTGTGTCCAGGGGTGGCTGGAAGGCGCACAGGCTGACGGGTTGGCCACGGTCACCGCGACGCTGGACGCGGCGTTCGAGCGCTGGGGCGCACCGACGGTCGACATTGTGCTTCGACAGTTCGAGCACATCGGCGTCCCGCGCGACACCGCCATCGACTTCATCGAAAGCCAGCCCGGGCTGCGCCGGGTCGACGGTCGATGGGTGCGCTGGGGTTGCAGCGTCGCCGCCCGGGCCGAAGCCGCTCTGCATCTGGCCGGCACCCCGCTCTCGGCGCCGGCCATCACCGCCGTCATCGGCGGCGACTACCTGCAACGCTATGTCCGCGACGTGTTGAACTCCGATCCGCGCTTCACCCGCGCCACGCGGCTGACGTGGGCGCTGTCCCGCTGGGGCGTCGAGCGCTACACCGGGGTGTTTTCTGAGATCGCCGCCCGCATCGACGACGCCGGCGGCGCCGTTGACATCAACGCCCTGGTCGAGGACATGGCGGCGGCGTTTCCTGATGTCGCTGAAACCTCGATACGCACCTACTTGACGACCCCTGGTTTCGTCACCAGCCGCAACATGGTCCGTCGTCGAACCCCCGCCGACGGGTGGCCGCCTGTTCCGCCACCGACGACGATCCGCGGCACGTTCCACAACGGCCGCAACGAGATCCGTGTCGCAGTGCCAGTGACCTTCGATCTGCTGCGTGGATCCGGACAGAACGTCGCGCCCGCGGTCGCCACCGCACTGGGCGTCCATCCTGGCCACCGGCGGGTCTTCACCGGCAAGCGCGCGACGGTCAGCCTGTTCTGGCCGTTGTCATCCACCAACGGCGCCAAACTCGCATCGCTGCGTGCGCTGGCCACAACC
>NZ_UGQM01000009.1 GCF_900454025.1 Mycolicibacterium gilvum
ATGACCTCAACCGACCACGAATCCTGGGCAACCCAGACCTTCGGGCTACGCGTGCGCCACCGTTCCGGCACACCGTTGTTGACCGAGCTAGTCGCCCCCGGATTGCGACGCAACCCCGGCGGGCGCACCTGCTGGTGTCGTCGGTGCTCGGCAAACACATCGCCGCCGACCCGCGTGACGTGATTGCTGCCGGCCACCAACTCGGGCGTGCCGTTGCCAGCCTGGGCCTCGGGGATGTCGACGTGCTGGGCATGGCCGAAACTGCGACCAGTCTCGGTCACTGCGTCGCCGACAACCTCGACGCGGCCATGTACCTGCACACCACCCGACGTCACGCACCGCCAAATATGATCTACGCCGAGTTTCAGGAGGGTCACTCGCACGCCACCGACCACACACTGCAACCCAGCAGCGCGGACCTTTTCGCTCAACCGCGACCCATCGTGCTTGTCGATGACGAGATTTCCACCGGAAACACCGCGTTTGCGACAGTCGCTGCACTGCAACAGCTCCAGCACCGCGCCCATTATGTCGTCGCTTCACTTGTCGATGTCCGCAACGACACACACCGGCACGACGCCGCCGCCGCCGTCAGCAACAAACTGCGCACCTCGGTGCACTTCGTCAGCCTGGCTCAAGGCGACGTCGATCAGCCGGCCGGGCTCATCGACGCCGTGTGCGCACTGAACCCACCAGTGTTGAACACCCCCTCAGACCGCCCCCCCAGCACACCGAGTCGATTAACGCTGCCGTGGCCGGCCCACGTACCCGAAGGAGGGCGGCACGGCTTCCTGCGCCAGGACCGCCCAGAGTTCGAAGAGGCCGTACTTTGGGCCTCGGAACACCTGCACTCATACCTGGACCCCAGCCGCCCAGTACTACTGGTCGGGCACGAAGAGCTCATGTATCTGCCCCTCAGGCTTGCCGATCAACTGGCTCGACACGGCTTCAACACCCGTTTCCAATCGACCACTCGATCACCGGCCTACGTGCACAACCACCCTGAGTATCCGCTGGGAACCGGATGGACATTCCCCGCCAGCGAGCCCGGCGAGACCTCGGCCCGGTTCCTCTACAACGGATGGCAAGCGCCGCCGCACGTGCGGGTACAACTCGTGCTGCTCGTCGACCGCATCGCCGCCAGCGGCGATCTCACTGTCGGCGAGGTTCTCGCAGCCTCCGGCTACGACGTCATCATCGCCGAAGTCGACGGCCCGGACGCCACCACGCTCGCCGAGATCCGCGGGCGCCAGCAGTGAAACAACCCCTCACCGGCCCGACATTTGGAACTTACGCTGCCCACGAAGTCGGATGGCTCCTCACCGACCTATCCGATATGAGGCTCGAAGCGGCGACCGCTGACCGAGAGCGCGAAATTCAAAGCGGCCGCGCCCATTACGCGGAATCGTTGCCAATCGAGTATCAGCCTGATTCCGTCTACCTGGACCTGTTCGACAGTGTGCTACGCGAAACCGCGAATCGGCTCGCGGTCGCGGTCGGCTACCTCACTGAACTCGTCCTGGCCGAACGCGGGACAGACATCGCCCTGGTATCGCTGGCCCGCGCGGGGACCCCGATCGGCATTCTCATGCGCCGCTGGGCGGCCTCTCAACACAGGCTGACGCTACCTCACTACGCCGTGTCGATTGTTCGAGGACGAGGCATCGACACCTGCGCGCTGCGCTACCTGAGCACACACCACGATCCAGCCCGAGTCGTGTTCGTCGACGGATGGACCGGCAAGGGAGCCATCACCCGGGAACTGTCAGACGCGATAACCGAACATGCTCACCGCACGGAGATCGTCTTCAATCCCGACCTCGCCGTGTTGGCCGATCCCGGCCACTGCGTCCGAACATTCGGCACCCGCGATGACTTTCTGATTGCCTCAGCCTGCTTGAATTCCACTGTGTCAGGCCTTGTCTCGCGCACGGTACTCAACCCCCGCGTCATTGGGCCCACCGATTTCCACGGAGCGAAGTTCTACCGCGATCTGCGCCCGGCCGACATGTCCAACGTGTTTCTCGATACTGTCAGCGCCCAGTTCGAGACTGCGGAAACCCAAGTCCGCCGAATGCGCGACACTGGGAATGATCAACACCGCGAACCCACCTGGTCGGGCCTGACCACAGTGCAGCGGATTCAGCAGCAGTACGGGATCACCACCAGCAACTTTGTCAAGCCGGGCATTGGGGAAACCACTCGTGTGCTGCTGCGCAGACTCCCGTGGCGCATCGTGGTACGGGATCCCGACGCCCCGGAACATCGTCACATCAGGTTGCTCGCCGAAGCGCGAAACGTCCCCGTCGTCGTCGACCCCGACCTCGCGTACGCCTGCGTGGGCCTGATCAAGGAGATCGCCGAGTGAAGGCCTCTGCCCTGATCGCCAGCGACCTAGATCGCACCCTCATCTATTCCCACCGCTTCTTCGCCACCACTCCCCCACCCGAGGCATGTGTCGAAATCTACGACGGCGCAGCCATCTCCTTCATGACCGACACCGCAATGCACGCTTTAACCGACTTCGCCGCGCAGCACATCGTGGTGCCGGCCACCACACGAACTGTGGCACAGTACCGCCGCCTTTCTCTTCCTGGAGGCCCGTACCCCTTCGCGGTAACCAGCAACGGCGGCTCAATACTGATCGATGGGGAACCCGACGACCGGTGGAACTCGACGGTTCGAGCACGGATTCGAGCCGACGGACCTGGGATCGACGTCATCGCTGCAGCGATGCGTGAACAGACCAGCGACGAATGGGTAAAAACCTTCAAGATGGCCGAAGAGTTGTTCTGCTACCTCGTCATTGACGAGGCCCGGCTACCCGCCGACTTCATGGCAACATGGGCGTCATGGTGTACGCCGCGCGGTTGGCGGGTCTCCCGGCAGGGGCGCAAGATCTACACCGTGCCCCATAGCCTGTGCAAATCACGGGCTGTGGCCGAGATTCGCCACCGCCTCACCGAGTCCGGCCAACTCCACACCGACGCACCATTATTCGCCGCCGGTGATGGCGCTCTCGACGCCGAACTGCTGAGCTACGCCGATGCCTCCATCCGACCGGCTCACGGTGAGCTCCACTCTCTGGGCTGGACATCTGAGCGCACCACGGTGACCAAGGCCAGCGGCGCCTCGGCAGCCGACGAGATCGTGGCGTGGCTGCACCAGAGCGCCGAGCATACGAGATTTCCACCGTTGAAGAAAGCACCACATCAGTCCCCTATAACGAAAGGAACTGCGTGAGTACGCAACTGAGTAAAGGGCAGAATGGGCCGGTGACCGCTGCCGACCTGGTGGCGTCAGTACAGCTCGCGGCGCCGGCTGACCTGTCGGCTCTGCTGGTGACCGACAACGGGAACGTACGCACGGACGCAGACTTTGTGTTCTTTAATCAGCCCACTGGCCCCGGGGTGAGACTGGTTGCCGGGGCCACCGGCCAACCCGCCAGCCTCGCAGTCGCACTCAACGCCGTCCCCACTGACATTGCCCGAGTCCGCGTGGTCATCACACTTGATGATCCGAACTCTACCTTTGGAGCGACAGCCGCACCCGTAGCCCGGGTATCCGACACCACCGGCCACATCCTTTACGAGTACCGCATCGACGGTCTCACCAGCGAATCGATCGTCATTGCGCTCGAGCTTTATCGCCGCAACGGAGCCTGGAAGGTGCGGGCCGTCGGCCAAGGCTACGCCGGCGGATTCGCTGCTCTGGTAACCGACCACGGTGTCAGCGTCGATGATGCCCCGGCACCACCACCACCTCCCCCGCCGGCAGGACGCCCGACATTACCTCCGCCACCGCCGGCTTCCTCACCGCCGACCGGTGGTGAAATCAGTCTGGTCAAAGGTCGAACCGTGAACCTCGCCAAGGGGCAACGTGTTTCTTTGCGCAAGGACGGCGGTGTCGCCCTGACACGAGTTCGTATGGGGTTGGGATGGGATCCGCTCAAACGCGGCATTTTCGGGGGCCGGGCGTCGAACATCGATCTCGACGCTTCAGCAGTGCTGTTCACCGGTCAGGAGCTGATCGACATCTGCTATTTCCGGCAGCTGAAGTCCAAAGACGGATCAATCAAGCATCACGGAGACAACCTCACCGGCGAGGGTGACGGGGATGACGAGACCATCTCCGTCGATTTGAGCCGAGTCCCCACTCACATCACCTCAGTGCTGTTCATTGTGACGTCCTACCGTGGCCACACCTTCGATCAACTCAGCAACGCATTCTGTCGCCTCGTCGATGCGACGTCGAAGGCTGAACTGGCTCGCTATACCTTGCAAGGCAGCGGCATGCGCTATACCGGCATGGTGATGGCCAAGATCTTCCGGTTGGGCGGCGAGTGGAAGTTACAAGCAATCGGGGAGGGAATGCAGGCCAAGCACCCCGGGCAAGCCGCTCCGCAACTCTCACGGTTCCTGTGAACAAAACCATGCGGTAAGGGGTTGTCCCTCAATGGATTAACCTTCGCACGCCACGCCGTCGCCGTCGCCGTCAAGTCCCGTTCGATACCCTGGTTGACCGGCGTACAACGGTGCTGCGCCCGCCGCTTTGGCGGCGCGGCAGTTGGGGTAGTACGCCGCAGAAACGTCCACCGGTGGTAGCGGAGTTTCCAGCGGAAGTGAAGGCGCCAGCGGGGATTCCGGCAACGGCTCAGGCTGGGTGATCGGCGTAAACGGCTCCGTCTCTACCGGTGTTGTTTCCGAGGATGTTTCTTCAGACGGCATGTCAAAATCGGATGCACCGCAGCTCGAAAGAACTTGGACGATAGCGTCGCGCTCGGCCTGCGTTACCCAAATTGCGTACACCGACTTGACTTTCACAATTCGGGCGACGTAGGAACAGCGATACGACTTGTCCGGTGGTAACCATGTGGCCGCGTCTCCGTCGCCCTTCTGCTGATTGAGATTGCCCACTGTGGCCTGCAGATTTAGAGGGTCGTTGGCGAAGTTACGGCGTGTGACCTCATCCCAGTTCTGCGCACCTTTCTGCCAGCTATCAGACAGGGCCACGATGTGGTCAATTTGAACATCGGCCGAGGTGTCCGCGCCCCGCTCGAACGCGATAGTCGCGCCCGAGTAAGGATCGTGAAGTATCCCGCTGACGATTGCACAGTCATTGGAGCCAGGCTTGAACACAATGTCTACAAGGTCGCGCCGCAAAATGTCATTGCGAGTGTCACATCCGTTTCGGCCCCCTCCACGGTTACATCATCAGTCCACGCGTCACCGAAAAGCGCCCGGTCGTAACCTGTCTTGGGCGCACGTCCCTTGATGGGCAACCGGCTCAGCTCGGCCAGCGCGTCTGTTCTGCGATCGCCGCTGGGTGGCGAGGTGTCGACGGTCGTTGATGGAAGCGCGCTTTGAAGATTCGACGGCAAGGAACTGGGCGTCAATGTTGGCGGTAGCGTCGAGGTAATTTCGGCGTCAGCTACCTGATTACGCTCCGCAGTGCCGCATCCCGTCAGTATTGCGACAGTAACCGTTAAAAATATCGCCCCCAACATATTTCGTGCCGTCATTAACACTCCGACGCTTCCCGCTTTCTGTGCTCTGGCTTCGCTAGCAGCAATGCTCAGAAAAGACTAGCGGAGCCCGTCGGCGCAATTTGATCGCCACCTGCCGAGGCTTTCTCCAACCGCACAGTCTGGTCGCCGCATCATGATCTGTTGCACGCGTCGCGTGACCGCAGCATTGCCGCGATTCACGAACCGCCCATCAATAAGGCAACGGCGAGCGGTTTAATCTGGGCGTCGCGCGGCGTATCTAAAATGACGGTTCTAGACACAGGTGGCGCGCCTCAGCCGCCGTCGAGTTTGTCGAGCAGCGCTCCTGCGACGAGTGCGGTTGCGCGAGCGACGAGGCGGGCTTCGGCTGCGCTCAACTCGGTGGTCTTGCGTGGTGGTCCAGGTCGTCCGTGACCGGTGCCAGCGTCGTTTCGGAGTCGGTTAACTGCGGTGGCCAGTAGGAACAGGCATTGATGCACTGCACGGTGCGGGTCGGGATCGAGCTTTGGCAGCTCCGTGGGGGTGGCCATGCCGATCGCGGTAAAAGCACTGGTCAATGTGACCGGGAAGTTGCCCGACACCGGGTAGTCACCCAGGAGTTCTGTCAGAACGTGGCGGGCGGCGGATTCGTCGAGTTCCTTTCCCGTGCCTACCTGTAGCGGGGCGTCGTCGGGGCTGGAGTTGATTCTGTCGACGTAGCTGCGCAGCGTCACTGTGAGTTCTGTGCCGCTTGTCGATGACGGTCGGTCGTGTGGACCCGTCGGGTTCGAGAGTGAAGCCGAGCGGAGCGAAGGCCTGGACGAGCTGGGTCACTCTCCCGCTGCCGGCATAGCTCTCGCTGTCAGGGTTGAAGCCCCCGTGAGCCCGACACAGTGCCACAAGTTCTCGGGCTAAGGGCAGCCCCGCAGTCGCGTTGTGCGCTGCCGGTGAGGCGAAGACATGTCGGATTCGCTTCATCTTGCCCAGGTGGGACCCGTTCGATGTTCTTCCCTCCGGTGCCGGGTCGAGATGACCGAGGCCGTGGCGGGCGAATGCATCGCGGAGCTGCTGGTGTGAAGGGCTGCCTGAGATATCGAAGAAGGGGCCAAGGGCCGCGCCCAGCTCGGTCAGATTCATAACGGCTGCCTCGACTCCAGCGCTGGGTCGTTCACGGGCGCGGAGAGGTACCGGTATGCCGTTGCTCGGCTGATGCCGAACGCTTTAGCGAGTTCGTGAACGGGTTCTCCGGTCTCGGCGAGACGACGGAGCTGTTGCTGCCGCTCAAGGGTCAGTTTGGCGGGCTTGGTGGCCGGTAGGCGGCGCGCTCGCCTGGAGTCACGAGAAGCAGCGCGGCGCTCGCGGCCGAGTTCGAGTTCCAGTTCGGCCAGGGTGGCCATGATCGCGGCCACCGCGCGGCCTGTCGGTGTGCTGGTATCTATGCCTTCGCGTAAGGCGCGCAACAGGATTCGGCGTTCACCGAGTTCGGCAATGGTGCGCGTAACTTCGGCGACGGAACGCCCGAGACGATCGATGGCGGTGACGACCACGGTGTCACCTTCGCGGGCGTAGTGCAGCAGGGCCGCCAAGCCCGGCCGGTCAGTGTTCACCGCACCAGAAAGCTTGTCGGTGAAAACCTGGCCGGACTCGACACCCTGGGAGGCGAGCGCGGCGAGCTGTCCATCGAGGTCTTGGCCCGCGGTGCTCACCCGCGCATACCCAAGGATCGTTGTCACGCCACCACCGTCTCATTGCCCTCCGACATTGAAGATCTGAGACACGCGGTGTGAGACAGGAAATGAGACAGCGCGACCTGGGGCTACCCGGTGACGGTGATGCGCCCCGAGGGTGTCTCTTTTCTCTAGAAATGAGAATGGCGCCTGCGCGCGCAGTGGGTGTCAGGTCAGACGCTTGCGACGGCGTGGATCTGTCTCGGTGCGAATCGTGACGAGAGCGCGTCGAGCGCCTCCGCGGCGGTGTTAAGCGCCTTGGTGGCCTCTTCGAACTGTTTTTGTGCGGCGTTTCTTCATGCCATCTACGGTACGAGCAACAGCAGACACGAGGTCAATGCCTGTTCTCGCTAACCCCTAGAAAAGCGCGAGCCACAGGCCTCGTCGTCCGGCGAGTAATCCTGCGGCTCACTTCCAAACCCACCTCGATGGGATGGCTACGCGGCCAGTCTACGGCCACGGCCAAGTGTTCCGCAACGAACCCGATGTATTCAGGTCCCCTCCACACCGTCAGATCGTGTGAAGTTCGACGGCACTTCCAAGCATGTCGAGATAGGTCCGGTTACCGATGCGGGCCTGGACCACGGCCCCGCACACGATGTCCGCGGCCCACAGCGCCGGCTCGTGACGGCCTATGGAGTGCTCGATCCGTACCGTCGCTTCGACAACTTTGCGTGACCGCAATTTCTGCAGCATGTCGAGGTCGCTGGCGTCGAGCTGGCCGCGAGATTCGAAGGTGATCGTCGAGCACGGCATCAACGCCAAGTGCGGCAGAAGAAACTCCATGCACTTTCGCCGATGTCGACGGTCATCAGCGTCTTTGTCGACGTGAACCACGACGAACCCGGTGACTGGAAGGCCGGCCACGGCGGCGACCAACTCGACACGGCGCTCAGCGCTGCTGCCGTGCCAATGCAGCTTCGTTTCACCGATACGCAGAGCGTCTAGCGTCTTGCGCATCTCCGCAACATCATCGTTATCGCACAACGTCGCAGCCAGCAGATACGCGCCAGGATCGAGGTCTGGACGCGACCCGGATTCATCGGCCCAAGCGGTCAGCATGCGCAGACCTTCGTCACAGTCCCGAACGGGACGATTGCGGCGTACATCCGGATCAGATCCTTTCCTGCGCGGGTCTCGGCACCCGTCATTAATTCTTGTTCGGGTGCATGCAGGTCTACAGGGACGGGGTGCACGCGTCCCTCCTCGACGGCGCGAGCCGCGCTTTGGGCGGAGCCGAGCAACGGAACCCCTGGGGGCTGCGCAGCGCGCGTACCGCCGGGTTTCCGCATCTAACGCTTTAACGTTGTAAAACTAAAACATTAAAACGCTGTAGAACTTAAGCGTTAAAGAGTTACAGCGCTATAATTCCAGAGTGACAACCAACATTGCTGTCTGCCACTCCCGCAAGGGTGGAGTGGGCAAGTCTTTCCTGGCCTACGAACTGGCCTATCTACTTGATGCGGTTCTCGTCGATCTCGAACACGACGGGGGAGGCGTGACAGCCAAGTGGGGGTATCGCCCCCAAGATCACCCACGATCAAGACTTCTGGATGCACTGGAAGCGGGTGCCGTCGCGCCGCGACCGCTGCGCGGATTCAAGAAACCCGACCTCATCCCCGGTCATCCCGATCTCTATGACCACCAGCCCGACGCCGACACCATGGCCGATGCCCTCACAAAGTGGGCATCCGAATGGGGCAAACCGTGGATCGTGGTCGACACCCATCCCGGCGCCAGCCCAGCTGCCCACGGCGCGCTGGCTGTGGCCAACATCGTGCTGGCTCCGACCGCGCTACGCACCGCCGAACTCGACGCCACCGCCGAGCTGGTCAATGAGGCGGCCGACTACCCGCTCGTCATCGTGCCCAACTTCGTACCAACGACACCACCGGCCGCCGAGATTCAGCGACTGCGCACCATCATCGCCGACACACCCGTGCAGGTCGCTCCACCGATACCCACCGCACTGCACGTAGGGACACGAAAAAAGCGCATCGCCATCACCGCCGAAGCGCCACCCGCGAGATCTCTACAGAAAGTCGCGGCCGCGCTCACCGACCTCAGCACCTTCGTGAAGGAGTACGTCAATGGCTGACGGACTGGACTCGCTAACCGCCATGCGCTCGAAGTCGACCACATCGCGCCGCACTATCCCGCCGCCGCGACACCAACCGCGCCGCACGCCGGTCGACATGCCCGCAGCGCCATCGCCAGCAACCGCATCCGAACCGCCCAAGGCACAGCCGGCGGCCCCTGCCCCGGTGACGCCCCCGCCGGCTGCAGGCACCGACCTCACGAAAGTGTCGATCTACCTCGACGACACCACGGACGTCTACCTCGAGACCGTGCGCGCAGCGGCCCGCGCGACCAAGCCGCGCGTCGACGCCACCCGCAGTGCCGTCGTCCGTCTGGCGCTCAACCGGCTCGCCGAACAGCTCACCCCGGCTGAAATCGTCGCTGAGCTGCAACGCAGCGCCGCAGCCCATAGCGGCCCTGGCCGAAAACGCGCCTAACAACAACGCTTAAGCGTTATAGCGCTATAACGCTTAAGCGTTTGAACTACGCACCTACGTCTTCCTCGGCCTCGATTGTGGCGAAACGGTGGATGGTGGCGGTCAAGGCCGTACCGCCGCTGCGCGGTCGACCACGGTCGAGCCTTGACAGCCCACCACCCACCGCGCAAACGGGGCCACTACGAGGAAACGGCGAAAAAAGCTGATCGCTTGAGAGGGAGTGAAGCGCTATTCGGACTGCGGAACGCCGGCCCGGTCCAAGAACTCGTTAAGCGCCGCATCCACAATGTCGGTGACCGCGTACCCGCGGTCCTTCAACACCTCAATGCGCTGCTGGGTGCCTGGCCGCACATAGGTGTTCAACGGCACTTTTTGCTGCCGTTTACGCAGCGGCAGTGCGCTGCTGACTTCGGCCGCGGCCGCGCCGTCGATAGCCTTCCCAGCCGAATCGGGCATGCACGCAATTCTACATGCACGCGAAAAGCCCACTGCACGCAAGTTGCTTGCATGTATGCACGCACGCTCTTACAGTGGTGGGCATGGAAACGCTACGAACGGTTCAAGACGACGTGAGTGCGCTCCGGGACTTCACGTCCCAGGTTCGCGCACTGTGTGCAAAGCTGATGGCCAATCCGTTCAACACTCCCGCCGCGGAGGAGCTTCTTGATCTGCTCCTGGAGGATGCGCCGGCCACCGATCTCGCCCTTGAGCGGGTTCTGGAGGCGGTGATCGATGGGCCCGCGTCGAACGGCGTCCAACTCTTGGACATGCTGGTCGGACGGTGCCGCTATGCCGCTCCGGTCCCGCTCGTCGTCGGTACGGCGGCCTAAAGTGGCCCAAGTGAGCATCCCCGCGACGCCGCCGAAGCCAGGCTCTCCTGAGCACTGGCAAGCGTGGCTGCAGCGATACGGCGGTGACTACACCACCGACGCCGAGCGCCGCGGCGCCTACGAGGACTTCAAAACGAACCTGGTCACCATGCAGGCTGTCTTTTCCCAATCCGATGACATGCACGTGGCCGGCTACCTCGAAGCCCACGAGCGGGTGGCCAGCGGCGACGCAGACGGTCCCGATGATGCCGAGACGTGGGTTCCGGCCAACCTCAACGGCTATGCGCGCGCGGACTGGCTCGAAGGCTTCCGCTCGCACTTCGAGCCATAGACCCCCGTCCGGGGCTGGGTCGTTCAGTGCTGGATCGGCCACACGAGCGCGAGGCGGACCGTGGGCGAAGACAGCTTCAGCCATCAGCTCTGCGCTCCTACTGACGATCAGCTCGTTCAAGTCGTACTGCACTTCGTTGCAGGCTTCATCGAGCAGAACCTGCTGCGTCGAGGCTGGCGATCACCGTGGTCTTATCCGCGCCGCTGACCTGTGATCGGGCCGCCCAGTCGCTCACCCGATCGCCAATCGCGTCCAACTCCGAGAGCACCATGCCAGCCGCCTCGCTGGCGTACTCCTCGATGAACGCTGACCGCGCCTCGCCCGGCCACCACGCCGGGATCGGCAACTGTGCCGCGTACACCGCTGCGATGGCCGCCTCCAGTTCCGGTGAATCGATCACAACCCGAACGGTAGCCGTGTGAAAGGAGAGACGGAATGTGTGCGTGTCGGTACCAGGTACGTGGGCTTCTCTGCGTAAGGATCGGGTGCATGGCCCAACCGCACAAAGGTCAGCGCGAGCAGATCAAAGTTCGTGCTGCCGCATCCGTGTATGTCCGACTGCGTGAAATGGCCGCAGAACGCGGCACCAGTGTCAGCCAACTTTCGGCCGACCTCCTAGCCATTGCGGTTGGCCGCCCTGAGGCCGTCCGTGAGCTCGATAAGGAGGTCCTGCCGCTGGCGATGTGACGAATGCGCCAGGGGGCTCACTCTTCTCGTCTTGGCGGCGAGTCTCTTGGCAGATGTGACATCTGAATAGCTGGTGTGCGGAAACCCCGCTGACATGACGAAGGCCTCGCCGTAGCGAGGCCCTGGTCGAGGTTTTGAACCGAGTTCGCAGCTCGGTTCTGGGTCCGCACCCGATTCCCCGAAGGGACTGTCTTGCTGGACAGCTCTCACGGTAGCGCACGCCTGCCTGGCTTACCAGATAAGCCGCGCACCCAGTGTGCAAATCGTGACCTCATCAGTGCCCGATCACGTCGGGCAAGCGGTACGTCGCCGACGCCGCTCGGCTCAGGTGTAGCTCCTGCTGCTCCTAGTCCGCATGTCGTGCGTGCGCTGGCGAACGAACGGCGCCGCGAATGGGTGCAGCGCGCCGGGGCTTGCGCACCGCGCGCACCGATGTGGACCAGTCGCGCTGGCTGGCTCGACGGTCTGCGCCAGTGGGCGCAGACACCGGCCCTGGGCCAGCTGTGCGCCGAGGAACGGGTGTCGATCACCTCGGCCACGCTGTTGTCGATCGCCGCGGTGATGGCCGAGCACGCCGATCACGCCACCGGCCGCCACGTCGCCGTCACACGCGCGACAATCGCGTCCCGGGTGGGTTGTGACGTGCGCACGGTGACGGCCGCCTGGCGGGTCCTACGGGTGTCACAGTGGGCCGTCGAGGCGCAGCGCGGCCACGGCTCACCAGGTACCCCCAGCGTCGGCCGCAGACCCTCGGTGTACCACCTGGTGCCGCGCCGCGAAGCACGTCCCGTGACCCGTCCGTTGTGCATGATTTCCACCTACCGCCGTCAGGCGGCGTTGGTCTTTCTTCTCCCGTAGGGAATTACTCACCAAGCGAGCGCGCAAGCGCGCCCGCCAACCGAATCTCCGATAACAAACCCAAACCCCGACAAGCACCGCCGTGGCGCCGCACCGCGCGGCCGCTGGCCATCCAGCGGCTCGCCGCTGGGCTCGTGGCGAGCACGCAGGGTCTGGACCGCGCCCACATCGGCGCCATCTGCGACGCGCTCACCGCCGCCGGCATCGACCCCGCGGTGTGGTCAGCGCGCGCGGTTAACGACGCGCTCAACGCCGACATGCGCGCCCGAGGAGCGACCTGGCCCGACCACATCGCCAACCCTGGCGCGTTCCTGCACAGCCGATTACGACGGCTGTCCTGGTCACCCCCCGAAACCCCGACAAAGGCCGGCGGCTCCGCCGCCGTCAGCATCGACCAGACGCCGCCACCGGTGGTGCTCACCGACGAGTCGCGGGCACGGATCGCTGCGGCCCGAGAAGAGATCCGCCGCGTGCTCACCGAGCGCGCTCAACGCACCCGCGGTGGGCGCACCAGCCGCACGCACGGTCAGCGACACCGCGATGGCATGCCGGTGGAGGCACGGCCCGGCGGCGCGATGAGTGCACCGTTGAGCGCCTGGTCGACGACGCGCCTAGTGGTTGCGAAACGGCGCGCTGACGTTCGGGCGAGACGCCAAAGTCAGCATCTCCAACCAACCCATCTTCGTCCTTCCCTGCCCGCATTTCCCGCACTGCCTCAGCTTCCCTGACGCCGCTCCCCTCCTTCCCATCTTCACCCACTCCGCCTCATTCCCGCCGTCCACTCCCGCTTCGCCTCCACCCACCACCGTTCTCACCACCATTAACCATATGGCACATTTGCACAAGTTTGTGCGATGCTGGTGGTGCGGTTCGGTTTGAGCGCTCGTGCTTCGTGCGTATCGGGTGGTCCGGCTGCATTTTCGAGCAGGGTGTGGGGTGGTGTTGTGTTGACGATTGCGAAGTTGTCGCGGTGGTCGGTGAACTATTACAACGACACCGCCCGGGCGGTCGGGCAGGCCGTCAAAGACGCTCAGTCTGCCGGCGGTGGGTTGGCGGAGTATTACGCCGAACGCGACACTCGCACCCCGGTGTGGACGTGTGCCGGGGACACCGGTGCGGCCGCGGAGCTGGTGGGTTTAGCGGACGGTTCGCGGGCGGGTGGAGATGCCGATCCCGACGTCGTGGCGCGCTGGCTCGATGAGGGTGTGGCGCCCTCGGGGGAGTGCGGCCGGGCGCACGGATCCGGTGGGGTGCATGGCTTTGATTTGACGTTCTGCGCCCCGAAATCGGTGTCGCTGGTGCGCGCGTTCGGCGGCGACGTCGCCGACAAAGCGGTCGCCGCGGCGCACGCCACCGCGATCGCTGAAGCGCTCGAATATTTGGCTGCGCATGCCGGATATACGCGGGTGCACAACCCGATAACCGGTGAAAAAGACCTTCAGAAATTGCCGGGGTTGGTCGCCGCGGCGTATCAGCACGAGACCTCGCGGGCGGGGGATCCGCATCTGCACACTCACGTGCTGGTCCCGAACCGTCAGGCCCGCCGTGATGGTCGGTTGGTGTCGTTGGATGGCACGTCGTTGTTCCATGAAGCTCGCGCGGCGGGCATCATCTACCAGGCCACGCTGCGTTATGAACTGCACCGTTTGGCGGGTGTGGAGTGGGGTCCGGTGGATCTGCGGACCGGGATGGCCGAGATCGCCGGCGTTGATCCGAAAAATCTTGCGGCGTGGTCGACGCGTTCGACCCAACTGCGGGAGTGGGCGGCCAACAATCTGACCGTGATTGACCCCGCCGAGGGGCTTTCGCAAGCGCAGTTGGCGGCCGCGCAGAAGGCCACCCGACCGCACAAACCTGAGCAGCTGGCGTGGTCGGAGTTGCGGGCCGGGTGGCTGGCAGACGGCAGGGGTTTCGGGATTGACCGGGCCGCGCAACGGGAGGCGCGTAGTGCCCGTGAACGTGCCGCCTCGAGAGCGGGGGTGCGTGTTGAGCGCACCGGTGTGGCGGTCGATCGGCGGGCGGTGGCGGCGATGGCCGCGCGGGCGGACAAGGCGGCGTTGACGCGCGCGGATCTGGTCGAGGTGATCGGCGCTCAACTCCCCGTGTTGACCGACGATGGCGCAGCCGCGGCGGCCGGCGGCGGATCGATCACCGGGGCGGGTGTGCGGATGCCTCGGCAGGTCATCGAGGAGTGCGTTGATGCGGTCGGGATGCGGCTGTCCGGGCCGCGGTTGGCCCATCAACGCGAAGGCTCGGAACGCTTCACCGTGGACCGGATTCTCGCTGAGGAAGTGGCGGTGCTCGACCTCGTCGACGCCCGCGATTCGCGGGCCGCGGTGTGGGTGCGCGATCACCGCGATCTGCAGGCCACGCCGTGGTCGGCGGGAGGGGCGGCGTTGTCTGATGAGCAGGCTCGGGTGGTGCGCAACATCGCCATCAGCCCGTGGTTGGTGCAGCCGTTGAGCGCGCCGGCCGGCGCCGGTAAGACCACTTCGCTGCGCACCCTGCGCCGCGTCGCGAAGACACGCCACAGTGCGCGGGTGATCGTCATGGCGCCGACCGGCAAGGCCGTCGATGTCGCCCTGGGCGAGGGCGCTGGGGACACCGGGTACACCATCGCCTCGGCCCTGCAGCAGCTCGCCGAGGGCAGTCTGTCGCTGACGCATCACGACCTCGTGGTGGTCGATGAGGCCGGGATGGTCGGTACCGATGACTTGCGCCGTTTGTTGAGCGCCACCACCGCGGCGGGCGCCAAAACCGTGCTGGTGGGCGACGCCCACCAATTGGCCCCGGTCAAGGCGCGCGGCGGGATGTTCGCCCAACTGTGCGAGGATCTGCCCTGGACCCAGCGGCTGACCGAGGTATGGCGGATGCGCGACCCGGCCGAGCGCAGCGCCTCATTGGCGCTGCGTGACGGTGGGCCGGCACCGGTGCGCCGCGCGGTGGGCTGGTACCGCGACCACGATCGGCTGCACACCGGAGACCCCATCGCGATGGCCGCCGACGCGTTCGAGGCATGGCGCACTGACCACGCCGCCGGCATCGACAGCCTGCTGGTGGCCGACACCGTGGAGATGACCGACGCCCTGAATCGGCGCATCCACGACGACGTCACCGCCGCGGACGAGCCGACAGTCCCTGCGGCACGCGGCCAGCAGGTCGCTCGTGGCGAGGTGATCATCACCCGCCGCAACGATCCCGCCATCGAGGTGTACGACGCCCACGACGTGAAACAGCGGCTCACCGAGGCGCCGGTGCGCAACGGGCAACGCTGGCAGGTCATCGGTGTCGACCCCGACCACCAGCGCATCGCCGCCCGCCGTATCGGCGACGGCGCGCGGGCAGTATTCGCCGGCGCCTACCTGACCGAACACGTCACCCACGGTTACGCGGTCACCGTGCACTCAGCCCAAGGCGTCACCGCCGAAACCACGCACGCGATGCTCGGGGAGAACGCCAGCCGCAACCTGCTCTACGTCGCCATGACCCGCGGCCGTGCAGCCAATTACGCCTACCTCTACCAACGCACCACCGGGGAAGCCGACCATCAGCACGCCACCCCCGAGACGGGAGTGCACGTCGCCCACCGCGGCACCAGTGCGCAGGCCGCCCGACTGGTGCGCGAGGTGATCGGGCGCGACGAACCCGCCCGCACCGCCCACCAGAGCGCCGCCGACACTCCCGCCGAGCTGCTGCCTGACCGCGTTGCGAGTCTGCTCGCCCGCCGCGACCGAAATGTTCTGCAACGCCGCACCGTGCACCAAAAGACTCACCGCGCCCTCGACGACCGCGCCCGCGGTGCCGATCGCTCCCGCGAGCAGCAAAGACACCGCGACCAGGGATACGACCTCAGCCTCTAGGCTGGGTCGAACCCCCAGGGAGGTTCGCAGATGCTGTTGTCCAACAATGGGATTCGGGTTGTTACCTGTGCGGAACGCATTGCTGCGGGCTGGGGTCGGGACTATCACCACACGGCGCTTACCGCAGCCATCGCCGACCTCTACAGCGATCTGATCACGTCCCCAGCTCTATGGCCTGCACATCGTCGCGACCTTTTCACCAGTGATGCCGCCAAAAACAGTCTGAGCATGCCATTATTTTCGGTCCTATCAGCAGCCAGGACTTGACTTGGTGGAAACGGTTATGCCGGAATCGGACGGCGTGGCGGTTCGCTACGCTGTGGGCAACCGACAACTTGAGGAACGGTAATGGGATTCTGGGATCAATTGCGGGCGAGGACATCCGAGTTAAACGATCAGCTGCAGGTGAAGACTGCCCAGTTCAAGAACAAAGAGTTCGCTAACGGCGCAATGGCGATGTGCGCGCTGGTCGCCGCCGCCGATGGGTCGATTGATCCTACGGAACGACAGAAGACGGCGGCTTTGATTATGAGTAACCAATCGCTGTCAGTCTTCGATGCCGACGACCTGCGGCAGAAGTTCGATTGGTTCTGTGACAAGCTCAACGGCGATTTTGATTTCGGCAAAGTCGAGGCCACGGCCACGATAGGGAAGTTGAAGTCGAAACCGGAGCAGGCGCGGGCAGTCGTTCAGATCGGCATCATCATTGGCGGTGCGGACGGATCATTCGATCAGTACGAGAAGGCCGCTGTGAAAGACGTGTGTTTTGCCGTTGGTATCGACCCGTCGGAATTCGACCTCTAACTATCTAGACGCTAACAAACAATCACGGCTTGAAGCTTCAGTCATGCCCACCGGGTGAACATTTCGCTGAACTTTGTCTAGCCCAGGGCCGCCAGTGCCTCTCGGAGCCCCGGGTAGGTCGGATCTTCTGCCAGGATCTTTTCCAGACCCTTGCGGGCGGCCGCCTTGCGGCGCTGGACGAGATCGACCTGCACCCGTTCCAGGAGGGCTCGATGGCGCACAGCAGCCGCCCTACTGCGAACCCGAAGTGCCTGTGCGAAGCTCTCGCGGGCGGCGTCATGAAAACCCTGGTGTGCGAATGCTCGACCGCGTAGTGCCAGTAGCAGAGCGGTCGCGTCGTCATCGTTGCCAACACCATTCGTGAGGTCGATAACTTCTTGATGTCGGTCCGCGCAGCTATACAGTTCCCCCAGAGACAATGCGGCATGTGCGGTAGGCCGAGCCCGTTCAACGGTCCAGATGGCTATATCAAGGTCGCCGGCACGTTGGTGAAGTTCGGCTGCAGCCAGCAGGACCACATCGTCATGCAGGTGCAACTCAGCGGTCACCCCGGGAACAATTTCTACCGGCCAAGTTCGGTCGAAAAGGTACGTGGTGGTGAAGTGTCGGATTGGGTCGGTGATGGATTGGACCGCGGCCCAACCGAGAAGCGTGCGCGCGCGTTCTTGTGCTGCTTCGTCGCCGTCGCCGAACTCAAAGTGCAACAAGCCTTCCAGCGTCGCCGCTATGACTCGGACGTGAGGTGAGCTGCGGGCATGCTTACGGGAGATGTTGGGGAAGTCCCCGGGGATCGTGGAGGTCAGGATCGCGAACAGGTCTTTTTCCCATGACGGTGCGAACATCCCCGGTGCCGGCGATCGAGGCGTGGGTGGCGCGGCCGGCGGATTCTGGTTGCGGCTGTGAGGACGTGAGCTTCCGGGTCGAAGTGTGGATTGGTGTGACAGCCCGGTCCCCGGGATCGACAGAGTGCGGCTGACTCGGCCGTTGGCGTGACGGGTGACCCGCATGCCTTTCCCGCCGACCGAGTAACCCAGTCCGCGGGAACTGACATTGAGGCGCACACCAGGAACGACCTTGATGGACTTGCTCAACCTAAAACCCATCGTGGCCTCAGATTTCATAGCCGGCGGGGACCGGCGGGTTGTTCCAGTCCACGGCTGGTGTCGGGGTTTGGGATGGGTCCGTTGGGTTGGGCGTGGACGGCGATTCGTCGTCGACCGTGACACCGAAATCTCTTGCTAGGCCCGCGAGTCCGTCGTGATAACCCTGCCCCACCGCGCGTGCCTTCCACCCCCCGCGCCGATAAATCTCGAACGCTACGGCTGCTGTCTCCACGGTGAGGTCGATCATCGTGAATGTCGCTAGCGACGTACCGCCGGCATCGAGGATGGTTGCAGTCACAGCACCAAGCTCGACTAAGCGATGTCCGCTGTCGACGCTCAAAACAACCGCGATAGCGTCGATGTCGGCGGCTGCGGCTACGTCGGCGAGGTTGATTGCAATTCTGTCTTCGAATCCGTCACCGGCGTGGCGCTTGCCGAGATACTTTACCGACCCGTCGACTGACTCGGCCTGGTTGTAGAAGATGAAATCGTCGTCAGTGCGCACTTGTCTGCCGCGCAGAAGCAGTGCTGAGAGGTCGGCGTCGACATCACCGAAAGATGACCATCGACAACGGATTTCGGCAACAGAGGCCAAGATGGGCATGTTCTCGCCTTTGCGCAGCGCAATACCCACGGCCCGTTCCTTCCGGTGGTGCACGCTAACCGAGTGGTTACTTTCTGCCTGCAGACCAGCGCATGCCCCACCGGTAGGCCTTGTCGAGGTCGGACTGACTGCCGTTGATGTACTTGACTTCTCGGGTGACGTCGATTCCTGCACCGGTGTTCGTCAGCAAAGCGATGGCGCAGATCCGTGCGTTGTTGTTCGTTGAATCCAGCTTTACCTCAACCTGTGGCCCGGCCGTCGGGAACAGCGTGACCACACCATCGACAGCGGCCCAGTTGGGGGCGCCCTCGTAGATCATCGCGAAGATCAGAATTCGCTTGAACGCCTGCGGCTGCGACAGGTCGATGTGCATGTTTTCGCCGCCGACGGCGCTACCGGTGCGATCATCTCCGTCGAGCTGAATGTGCGGCGCACCATGCAACGATCCGAAGGCGTTACCGAGTGCCTGAACCACACCTTTGTCGCCGTTGGACAGCTCGTAGAGACATCCCAAGTCGAGGTCGACGCCACCGCTGGCGCCGCCGGCCAGCTTGGCGAGAAAACCTGCTTTCTGCTGACCCCGCGACCAGTTCAGGTTGACCCGCATGGCCCCTTGCTGTTGTCCGGGCTTGGTGAGACTCACGGTGGGGGCCTGTTTGGTCAGACTGACCTTGCTGAGATTCACCCCGCCCGGTGTGGGTCCAGCGGCTGCGGAAGGGCGCCGGGTGTAGTCAATTGCCATGAGACTCCTCGGTGATTGCCGCGCTGTCAGTTCGCGTGTACGCGCAGCCTATTTCGGACAGGTCAACTTATCGGCGAAAGTGTCTGGTTGCGTTCGTCGGCTGCGATACGGCGGTTGCGGAGCACGCTGGAAATGAGGGCGGCGGCAATGAGAACGACACCGACCAATCCAGTAAGGACTTCATTGACATGGACACCCAACGACACAAGCAGAATTACAGCCAGCGCACCAATAGCCCAGTGCGCACCGTGCTCGAGGTACACATACTCGGCCAGAGTTCCCTTGCGCACAAAGAATATGGTGATAGAGCGGACGAACATCGCTCCGATGAAGCCCAGGCCGAGAGCGATGATGATGGGATCGCTCGTGATCGCGAACGCGCCGATCACCCCGTCGAACGAGAACGATGCGTCGAGAACTTCGAGGTAGAGGAACAGGAAAAAGCCGGCCTTGCCCGTCGCGGTAGCCAACTGGGTGGGTCCAGAGTTCCCTGTCCGCGGTGCCTCGCCGGCATCTTCGGCGAGGGCCTCTTCACGCAGCTCGTCGTCGTCGATTTCGAACATGGAGCCCAAACCGTTGACGACGATATAGGTGATCAACCCCAAGGCGCCTGCAACCATCACTGTGGCACGGTGCGCATCGTCGGCGAGAAGCTCAGCGGCGAGCACGAGGGCCAGCAGCGCGACCACAACAGCGAGCTGGTCGAGCTTTCCGGCGCGACCCAAGGGGCGTTCCAGCCAAGCCAGCCAGTGAATGTCACGTTCGGCGAAGATGAAGTTGAGGAACAGCAACATCAAGAACATGCCGCCGAATGCAGCAATCTGCGGGTGTGCTGCGGTTAACGCTGTTTCATAACTTGGAGAGCCATCGGGGAAGTACGCCTCGCCGTCGGCCGGCGGGTCGAGCGCAACGTCGAGCGCCCGCACCGGATCCAGGCCAGCAGTCACCCAGACGACGGCGAGTGGGAAGACTAGCCGCATCCCGAAAACCGCGATCAGGATGCCAACGGTGAGGAACATCTTCTGCCAGAATTCGCTCATCCGCCGCAAAACAGTAGCGTTGATAACTGCGTTGTCGAAGGACAGTGAAATCTCGAAGACGCCCAGTATTGCGCAGAGGATGAACGCTTCGACGCCACCGTAAAGGTAGGCAATGATCAACGACACCACCGTGACGACGATCGAGAGTCCGAAGGTGCGAATAACCACCGAAACCAAGTTTCCTTACTAAAGTTGGGCACGCCCGCCGAGAAAGTATCGGCGGGCGCGTCAAATGCTCTGTGCTGCTTTAGACGTTGACGCCGTAGTCGCGGGCGATTCCGGACAGCCCAGAGGCATACCCCTGGCCAACAGCGCGGAACTTCCATTCGGCGCCATTCCGGTACAGCTCACCGAACACCATGGCGGTCTCCGTTGAGGCGTCCTCGGAGAGGTCGTAGCGGGCCAGTTCGGTGCCGTTAGCGCGATCCACCACGCGGATGAACGCGTTCTGTACCTGGCCAAAGGATTGGCTGCGGCTTTCAGCTTCGTAGATCGACACCGGGAAGAAGATGTTGGTGATGTTGGGCGGAGTGGCGGCCAGGTCGACGTTGATGGCCTCATCGTCGCCGTCGCCCTGCCCGGTCAGGTTGTCACCGGTGTGTTCAATGGCTCCTTCAGGGCTCCGCAGATTATTGAAGAAAATGAAGTGCTGGTCGGAGAGCACCTTCTTGTTTTCACCGCAGGCGATGGCGCTGGCGTCGAGATCGAAGTCCGTTCCAGTGGTGCTGCGAACATCCCAGCCGAGACCTACGGTCACCGCAGTCAGGTTAGGTGCCTGCTTGGTCAGCGAAACGTTGCCGCCCTTGGTCAGACTGACGCCCATCGAGAACTACCTTTCAGTAAGAACCGCGCTACCCCGGTGCGCGCAGTGACGACACATACCGTAGTGCATCAAGCGTTGCTGCCTTAGCAAAACCTGTGAGGGTTCCCCACGCCCTCCTGGTTACGATGCCTTGGTGTCCGGTCGCTGGCTCAGGCTCACCCGCCGCCCGCGCACCGAAACGCGCCCACCGGACGTAGCGGCCACGCTCACTACCGCTTTCCTTGACCTCGACCACCGTCAGGGAATTGCCCAGGCTGCCGTCGCCGCGGCCGCCGCGCTGCATCCAGCCTCATCAATCCCGGAGGAATGGGAGTCGGTGGCACAACATTGCTACTCCGCCATGGCCGCCTACCTTCCACTGACCGCGGCAAACGGAGAGCCCACACAGCCGGCCGCGCAAGTTGCCAGGCACCTGGCCGAGGCGGCAGCAGCAGTCGACGCGTTCTACTCGCGTCACCGTTACATCCTGGACAACGCGATTGGCGCGGTGAGCGCGGCCGCTGCGGCCGCCGCCGCCGCTACCACAGCAGCCCGCGCCGCTGACGAGCGCCTGGCTGGCATTGACGCTCCGTGGCGCGACTACCCGTCTGTCCACGCGGCCCACCTGCTGATGCAGTCAGCAACAGCCGAGCTGTCAGCGGCGCGCAACCGCTCTGATCTGATCGCGACTCAAAACAGCAGTGAGCAACTCCGCACCGCGGCCGCAGCGCTCAATGACGTCCTCGACCTGGCCCCAGGCCGCGCCGAGGAAGCGCGCAGGGCAGTCACCTCTGTGCGAACTCGCCTCGAAGCACTCAAGACCCGCACCGAAGGCATCAGCGCCGCAGTATCAACCCTGCTACGAGAATTTCATGCCGATAGTTCTGCCGACCTGCTTGGCAATGAACACAGGTGCCGTGTCGACCTCAATCGGGCAGAGGGCCTCCTGCAGCAGGCCGAGACGGCAGCGCGCGACGGCGATCCCGAAACGGCGCTGAACCTGGTTGGGATGGCACGAACCGTTCTTGCTACCGCCGCCGAGCATGTCGACGCGCCGGCGCAACGACTGGCGTTGTTGCGCAGCGTGCGCAGCGACCCACAGCAGGACGAACAGCGTGCACGTTTCCGTCTGCGCGACGCCCAGCGGCTCGCTGTCGATCGAGGCGCGCAGGCCCAGTGGGGCGCCGCACTCGACGCTCAGGCGTTGCGCATCGACCGCATCGTGGCCACCCTCAGCGGCCGGCATCCCGACTATTGGCGATACCACTTCGAACTCAACGATGTGGCACAGTTCGTCGCAGGAATCGTTGCTCGCATCCGACAGGAGTCCGCACGGTGACCGACGGCGAGGTCGCCACAACCCTGGGTATCCAACACTTCCAACACCTGAATGCTTCACAACAGGCTCAGCTGTTCTGGAAGCCACCTGAGGTGATCTCGCTGCACGACGAACCACGCCTGATCGCGACCGCCCTGGGCGCAACCCTCTACATCCCCGCCGACCGTCCCGATCTCGCCGCCACGGTCACACGCCGCGCCAGCGAGGGCATCTGTTCGATGGTGCTTGACCTCGAAGACGCCGTTGACGATATGCACGCCGACGCCGCGATGCATAACGTCGTGACTGCTCTCGACGAGCTGGCCGCCGATCCACTCGCCACCATGGTGTTCGTGCGTGTCCGTAGCTACGACTGCATCCCCCAAATCGCCGACAGACTTACAGTCGGAGCGCATGCTCTAGCTGGGTTCGTCATTCCGAAATTTGAAGCGGACACCGGCGCACGGTATCTCCGCCAAACTGAGGACGCCGCGTCCGCGTTGTCACGTCACCTGTACTGCATGCCGGTGTTGGAATCTGAGCGCATCCTGTTCCAGGAGACCCGTGACGCCGAACTTACCGCCCTGGTCGACCTGTTGGACGAGCACCGCCAAACCGTGCTCGCAGTTCGTGTCGGCGCCACCGATATGTGCGGGTCGCTGGGAATCCGACGGGATCGCGATCACACAATCTACGACGTCAAGGTGGTCGCCGACGTCCTCGCCGCCATTATCAACCGGTTTGGCCGTCCCGACGGGACCGGATTCGTGGTTACCGCACCAGTGTGGGAATACTTCGCCGACCACGAACGACTCTTCCGACCGTTGTTGCGCGCCACCCCATTTCGCGACCACGACGCAGTGCGGTTCCGCGACATGCTGGTCAGTCGGGATTTGGATGGCCTGCTACGCGAAATTAGCCTCGACCGAGCTAACGGACTGCTCGGTAAGACCATTATTCACCCCACCCACGCCGCCCCCGTGCATGCGCTATCGGTCGTCACTCACGAAGAGTTCCGCGACGCTTCCGATATCGCCGCATCAGACACCGGTGGCGTGAGCCGGTCGCATTACCGCAATAAGATGAACGAGTCGCGGCCACACCGTGTTTGGGCCCACCAAGTGTTGCAACGTGCCCGCGTGTTCGGGGTGGCCAACGACGGCGTGACATTCGTCGACTTCTTGACAGCATTGGCCGGTCG
>NZ_UGQM01000010.1 GCF_900454025.1 Mycolicibacterium gilvum
AGTTCACCGGAGCGCCCGGCACACCGGGGGTGCCCGGGGTGGTGAAGTTCGCCGTGGCCTCGAGCGGAGCACCGGGCAGGCCCGGCGCCGGCGGCGTGGCGATGTCGATTCCGGAGTTCGCCGGATTCAAGGTGATCTCCGGGGTCGGCGGTGTCGTGTAGGTCGTCGACCCCTCCGACGGAAGGCCCGGTGTCCCGGGGCGGCGGGTCAAGATCTCGACGGTCGAGTTCGTCCCTGTGCCGGGCGCGGGCGGTGCGGGCGGCGAGAACGTCTCGACCGATCCCGACGACGGCGGCGTCGCAGCCGGCGGTGCGGGCGGTGAGAACGTCTCGACCGAGTTCACCGCAGGGGTGCCGGGGGCGCCCGGGGCGGGCGGGGTCACCACCGCGGTGTCGCCGACGGCCGGAACACCCGGTCCGCCCGGCGCAGGCGGGGTCACCACACCGGCCTCGTCCACCACCGGGGCGCCGGGAGCGCCCGGGGCGGGCGGAGTCACCACACCGCCCTCACCGCCGGTCGGAACACCCGGTCCACCCGGAGCGGGCGGGGTCACCACACCGGCTTCATCCACCACCGGCACGCCCGGAGCACCTGGAGCGGGCGGAGTCACCACACCCCCCTCACCACCGGTCGGAACACCCGGTCCACCCGGTGCAGGCGGAGTCACCACACCCCCCTCACCACCGGCCGGAACACCCGGAGCACCTGGGGCGGGCGCGGCACCGCGCCACCCAGCCCGCCGGCCGGCGGTGCGGGCGCGGGCGGTGCGGGCGGCGGGACGACACCGGCCTCGCCGATCACCGGCGCGCCCGGGATCGGCGGAGCCGGAGGGGGAACCTCGCCCCCTGCTGCGGCCAGAGGTGCGCCTGCCGGCACTGCGCCTCCGGCGCCCTCGACGGGGGCACCGCCGCCGCCCGGGCCACCGATGCCCGAGCCACCGCCTACTCCACCGGCTCCACCGGAGCCGGCCGCAGGCGCGACAGGTGCAGCAGCGCCGGACGGAGCCGCGCCGGCCTCACCGAACACCGGTGCGCCCGGCGCCCCCGTGGGGCCGGGGGCAGCGCCACTCCGGCCGGGACTGCGGCCGGGCCGCCCGGAACCGGGGGCGCAGGCGGAGCGACGAGACCAGCGGGACCACCCGCGGGGCCGGCGGGTGCGGGCGGAAGCGGCGGCAGGACGGCACCGCCGTCGCCGAACACCGGCGCACCGGGAACGGGCGGCGTCGGCAGTCCCGGGTTGGCCACCGGGGCGCCGACGGGGGCGCCGGGCACGGGAGGAACCGGCGGCGTTCCACCGCCGGTGGACGTCACGGCCGGAACCCCGGGGACGGGCGGGGCGGGCGGCGTCGCGCCCGACGCCGGCGTGCCGGCGGGAGCAGGAGGGGCCGGCGGCACCGGTGGCGTGCCGCCACGGGTCGACGTGGATGCGGGAGTTCCGGGAGACGGCGGGACGGGTGGTGTCGCCCCGACGACGGGGTGACGACCGAGGCCGGCGGCCTGCCGGGCACGGGCGGAGTGCCCGCCGAGGACGACGAGCTCGCGGTGGCCTGACGACCGGCGGGGCCGGATTCGGCGGCTCGGTGAACGAGCGGGCCGTGTCGGTCAGCGCCTGGGGGATCTCGCCGGGACGGGTCACGATCTGCTGAAGGATTCCAACGCACGGCACACCGCCCCGGGTGGGAGTCGCATTTGCCGCCGGACCCAGCAGCGGGGCACTCAAGAACAATCCTGCGCTGCCCATCATGACAACGACGATGCTCTTTTTCGTCCGAGACATGTGCTCCCAGTCCTTCTGCGTCCGCGCCGTGCGAATTACATCCGCGTAGTTACCGGGCTTACTGAACCGACAATTGGCGGAATCACCGACGCGACAGAGGGGGTGTTATGCAACCGTTGCCAAGGAGAAGCACAGCCGTCACCACCCCTCCGCGCACACCGACCTGGGCATTCATCGCAGCACGCTGGGAAAACAGGATCAGACGACGCGAGTCCGGCGCGCCGCCGCGTCGGGGCTCACGGCAGTGGGGCGCGCCAGGTGAGCGTCGTGCCGCCCTGCGCACCGCGTCGGACGGAGAACGAGCCGCCGACGTCCTGCGCGCGGCGCGCCAGGTTGGTCAGCCCGCTGCCGGTGACCTCGGCGGCGATCCCCCGGCCGTCGTCGGTGACGGTGATCGCCAGGTCGTCCTCGACGGTGACGGTGACCGCCACCGTCGAGGCCTCTGCGTGGCGAACGGCGTTGCTGACGGCTTCGCGCACCACGGCCTCGGCGTGGTCGGCCAACATTGCGTCCACGACTGACAGCGGACCCACGCACTGCATCGAGGTCCGCACGCCGGATTCCGGGAACGCGGCGACGGCCGCATCGAGACGCTGCCGCAGCCTGGTGACCGCCGACGACCCGCCGTGCAGGTCGAAGATCGCGGTCCTGATCTCCTGGATCACGCTTTGCAGATCGTCGACGTTGGCCGAGAGGCGCTGCTGCACCTCCTCGGACCGGGCGCGCGCGATCGATCCCTGCAGCGAGAGGCCGACGGCGAACAGTCGCTGGATCACGTGGTCGTGCAGGTCGCGGGCGATCCGGTCCCTGTCGGTCAGGATGCCGAGCTCGCGCATCCGGTGCTGGGTGCTCGCCAACTGCCACGCTTGGGCGGCCTGATCGGCGAACGCCGCCAGCATGTCCAGTTCATCGCTGCGAAAGGGTTGCGCGCCAACGGGTCTGAGTACGATCAGCACCCCCGGGACCGCGTCCGGTGCGCGCAACGGAAGAAGCAGCGCCGGACCGACGGTCGCACCGATGCCGATGTCTGCGCCGTCCGTCATGCCCGGTGTCCGGTGCACGAAGGCGTCTCCGATCGCGGTGCCGGCGACCGGGATCGGGTCGTGGGCCGCGGCGATCGTCTCCCCCGCCGAGGCCGCCACCGTCAGCTCGGCGACCTCCCCGACGGGCAGGTCCGGATCATCGGGGATGGCGACCAGGGTCGCCGCCGCACCGCTGAGCTTCTGCGCCCGGTCCGCGACCCGCCGGAACACCCCGGCCGGGTCGATGCCCGACAGCAACTCGGTGCCGATGTCGCGGGTCGCTTCGATCCACGACTGGCGGACCTGCGACTGGGCGTAGAGCCTGGCGTTGTCGATCGCGATGCCGGCCGCGGCCGCCAGCGCCTGAACCAGCACCTCGTCGTCTTCGCTGAACGGCTGGCCGTCGATCTTGTCGGTCAGGTACAGGTTCCCGAACACCTCGTCGCGGATGCGGACCGGAACCCCCAGGAAGGTGCGCATCGGCGGATGGTTCGGCGGAAAGCCCACCGAGGCCGCGTGCCGCGAGATGTCTTCGAGCCGAATGGGTTTCGGATCGTCGATCAACACGCCGAGCACGCCCCGCCCCTCCGGGAGGTGCCCGATGCGCTCGCGCATCGGCTCGTCGATCCCCTCGTAGATGAACTCGACGAGTTCGTGGTCGTGACCGCGCACCCCGAGCGCGCCGTACTGCGCGTCGACCAGCTCGATCGCCGTGTGCACGATGGTCCGCAACGTCTCGTCGAGCTCCAGCCCCGAGGTCACCGCGAGCATCGCCTCGACCAGTCCGTCGAGCCGGTCGCGGCCCTTGATGATCTGCTCCACCCGATCCTGCACCTCGGTCAGCAGCTCACGGAGCCTCAACTGCGACAACGTGGCACGGACCGGGCGTGCGCCGTCATCTGCCCGATGGTCGCCTGCGTCCCCCACCGCTCCATCGTGCACCACCCCGGCCGCGCCGAGCCACACGTCATCTGAGGACCATTGGCCCTGCCCTCCCCCGCTGCCGCCGCGCAGTATCGAAGGTGGACCGATGGAGGCCACCATGTCAGCGACACAGGTTCGCATCGAAACCATCATCGACGCGGTGGACGTGGCGTGCCGGGCACCGTCGCTGCACAACAGCCAGCCGTGGCGCTGGGTGGCCACCGATCACGGCGTCGACCTCTACGCCGACCCCGACCGGATGATCCGGGCCGCCGACTCCACCGGCCGCGAGGCTCTGATCAGCTGCGGCGCCGTTCTCGACCATTTCCGGGTCGCGATGGCCGCCGCGGGCTGGAGCATCACCGTCGAGCGGCTGCCCGAACCGTCCGACCCCCGTCACATCGCCAGAATCAGATTCGCCACCGCCACCGAGGTCACCGCCGAGCAGAAGCGCCGGCCGATGCGATCCTGGTGCGCCGCACAGACCGTCTGCCGCTCAGCGCGCCGCGGGACTGGGACGTACCCGGCGAAACCGGAGCGGCCGGTGCGGAGCCGGACAATCCGGTGAGAGTGCACACGGTACCGGGCGACAAGCGCGACATGCTGGTCGAGGCCTCCCAGCTGGCGGAGGTGCTGCGGCTCTACGACTCCGACTACCACTCCGAATTGTTCTGGTGGACAGCTGATTTCGTCGCCACCGAGGGAATTCCCGCGCAGTGCACTGGTTTCGGCCGCCGAAGGGGACCGTGTCGGTATCGGACGCACGTTTCCGGTCACCACGCAGCCCGAGCGCCGCGGTGAACTGGAGTCCGACGATGCCGCCATCGTGGTGCTCTCCACCGAGGACGATTCGCGCGAGAGCGTGCTGCGCTGCGGCGAGGCACTGTCGGCATTTCTGTTGGACGCCACCATGACAGGACTGGCGACCTGCACGGTCACCCACATCCACGAGGTGCCTGCGGTCGCGAGGTGGTCGCAACGGTGCTCGCACCACGGCGATCCCCCAGGTCCTGGTGCGGGTCGGAGCGGCCCCGGCCCTGGACGCCACCCCCGCGCCCACACCGCGCCGGCCGGTCCGCGACGTACTCGAAATACACAGAGGTGCAGCATGTTAGACGCCACATCCACACCGTGCATCGTCGTCGGGATCGACGGTTCGCCCGCCGCGATCGACGCGGCGCTGTGGGCGGTCGATCAGGCGGTGGACCGCGACATCCCGCTGCGTCTGGTGTACGTGATCGACGCCGACGAGGAGGGCGCCGTGGATCCCCACGGACCAGGCGCGACAACTGGCCACCGCGGAGATGGCGGTGCGCTATGCCCTGACGGCGCTGGAGTCGACGGAACAACCGGTCAAGATCGAAGTGGAGATTCTGCGGGGCAGGCCGGTGCAGACCCTGCTGGAGGCGGCGCGCTCGGCGGTGCTGATCTGCCTCGGCGCCCGCGGGCTCAAGCACTCGACCCAGGGCAGGATCGGCTCGACGGCCGCCGCGGTCTCGGCGACCGCCCACTGTCCTGTCGCGGTGGTACGGGCGCACCGTCCGCACCGGCGCCCCGACCGCGCCGTCGTCATCGAGATCACCGACAACGTCGACGGGGGCGCAGTGCTGGAACGGGGGCTCGACGAGGCACGCCGCCGCGGCGCACCGGTCCGCGTGCTGACCTCGGCGCGGCCGCAACTCGACGTCACCGCCCGCTGGGAACGCCGGCTCGCCGAATGGCGCCACCGCTATCCGGACCTCGACATCTCCGCGGTCCGCGCCCGCGACGGACTCTTCGACTACCTGGCGGCCCACGGGGACGGACTACAGCTGCTGGTCACCGGCCGAAACCGGCCCGGTGGAGTCGCCCCTCTGGTCGGAACACCCGGTAACGCCGCCCTGCGCGACACCGACTGTTCGATACTGGTGTGCGAACCGCCCAACGCACTGTGAAACGGTGCCGACCACAGGGGTAAGCCTCGCAATGGTGAAGGTCTTTCTGGTAGATGACCACGAAGTCGTCCGGCGTGGTCTGATCGACCTGCTCGGAAGCGATCCCGAGCTCGACGTCGTCGGCGAGGCGGGTTCGGTGTCCGAGGCGCTGACCCGTGTCCCGACCGCACAGCCCGATGTGGCCGTACTCGACGTGCGTCTGCCCGACGGCAACGGCATCGAGTTGTGCCGTGAGTGCTGTCACTGATGCCCGACCTCCGGTGCCTGATGCTGACGTCGTTCACCTCCGACGAGGCGATGCTCGACGCGATCCTGGCCGGCGCCAGCGGCTACGTGGTCAAGGACATCAAGGGCATGGAGCTCGCACGGGCCATCAAGGAGGTCGGCTCGGGCCGGTCGCTGCTCGACAACCGCGCCGCGGCCGCGCTGATGGCGAAGCTGCGGGGCGAGGGCGAGAGGACCGATCCGCTGTCCGGTCTGACCGACCAGGAGCGGGTGCTGCTCGACCTTCTCGGTGAGGGCCTGACGAACAAACAGATCGCCGCGCGGATGTTCCTCGCCGAGAAGACCGTCAAGAACTACGTCTCGCGACTGCTCGCCAAGCTCGGCATGGAGCGGCGAACCCAGGCCGCGGTGTTCATCTCCAAACTCGACCGCGGACACGGCGCGGGCGGCGCCTGAGCACCGCCCGCCGATCCTCACTCCACCGGTGAATCATCCAGCTTCACAACGACTTCGGAGAGGTCGCGGCGAGGAGTGGAAGGCAACGGGTCGGCGTTGACCGGCGCCCAACCCACCCGCAGCAGCATCTGCGGGTATCCGTCGGTGCCGAACACGTCGCGGCGCACCGCCTCACGCGTCTCGGCGATCTCCAGAGGCTCGGTGATCGGGCAACTCGCCAGGCCCAGCGCGGTCGCGGTGAGCAACACGACGCTCGTCGCCTCCCCGCGCGCAGCCAGGACAGCCGGTCGTCGCCGGCCGTCCCCAGCGCCAGCACCACCGCATTGTCCTGATCGGCGGCGGTGTCGGGTGTCTGCGGCAGCACCCCGCCCGCGAAGGCCCGCGCCGACACCGCCCCCGCGGTCTCGGCCGGGACGCTGCGGGCCGGGACACCCGCCGTTGCGGCGTACCGGCCGCTCCAGGCAGCCAGCTCCGTGAGATATCCGGCATCCGTCCGGTGTTGGAAAGCCGCGGCGCTCACGAGCCGTTTGAGCCCCGCCAGATCATCGACGCGGCGCAACGCCACGCCCGCGCGGGCAGCCCGGGCGCCCATCAGCGCGACGTCACCCTGGGGCACCGGCCAGGAGCTGTAGTACCGACGATCCGTGCGGCGCCGCGGGATCGCAGCGGCCAGCGTCACGTCCAGATCGGCCGCCGGATATCTGCGGAGTTCCAGCGCGGCGAGGTGGTCCGGTTCCGCCGGATTGGGGAACCGGTGGATCTTGGCCTGCCAACCCAGCGCAGCCAAGGCCACCACACAGTGATGCAGCGCCGCACCGCAGCTGAGCATCAGGTCCCGGGCATCGGGATCGGTGTGCGGCAGCAGCAGATCGGGGTTGGCGTACAGATGCACACTCTCGTGCCCGACCCGCCACTGCCATGGTTGCGAGTTGTGCACCGACGGTGCACGATTGGCCAGGGACAGCGCTGAGCGCAGCGTCTCGGCGTCTGGAAAGTGCGCATTCATGCTTTGCCACCCCTTCAGGAGTCGTGTTCTCCATCCAGAGTGCGCTACAGGGACTTCTGTGATCAGAGCAAAAAGTCCTTTCCTCAGGTCTGCAGCCACACCGCGGTGTCGCCGGGCAGCACCCCGTCGACCCCGGGCGAGGACGCGAGCACCACCGAGGCACCGGCGGGAAGCGTGACATCAGCGGTCCCGGTGTTGACCCAGCACTGCGCGCCGCCGCGGTCGAACGCGGCCACCTCGGCCGCGACGTCGAGCCAGGTCACCTCTCCGGCGTCCCGCCACAGCGACGGCCGCAGTTTCAGCGCCGCACGGTAGAGGTGCAGCATCGAGTCCGGATCACGCTCCTGCGCCTCGACGCTGTGCTCGGCCCAGTGCCCGGGCTGAGGCAGCCACGTCACCGCGTCCGGACCGTCGGCGAACCCGTAGGTCGGCTCGGATTCGTTCCACGGCAACGGAATCCGACATCCGTCACGGCCCACGTCGGTGAAGCCGGACTGCGCCCAGGTCGGATCCTGGCGGACGTCGTCGGGCAGGTCTTCGATCTCCTCGAGACCCAGTTCCTCACCCTGGTAGACGTAGGCCGTGCCGGGCAGCGCCAGCTGGACCAGGGCCGCGGCGCGGGCACGCCGTCGCCCGAGCTCGTGATCGGGTTCCTCGCCGGACCAGCGTCCCCGTTCCCAATCCGTCTCGACGAGATGGTCGGGCTGCGACCGCGAGAAACGCGTGACTGTGCGCGTCACATCGTGATTCGACAGCACCCAGGTCGGAGGCGCACCGACCGAGGCGGCCGAGGTGATCGCGTCGTCGATGACCCCGCGCAGGTTCGCCGCGCGCCACGGCGAGCGCAGGAAGTCGAACTGGAACGCGGTGTGCAGTTCGTCGGGACGCAGATACCGGGCCAGTCGTTCGTTGCTGGACACCCACGCCTCGGCGATGAAGATCCGCTCGGGGGTGTAGCGCTGCGCCACCGACCGCCAGCCGCGGTAGATGTCGTGCACGCCGTCCTGATCCCAGGCCGGATGCTGCGCCTCGACCTGCAGCATCGCCTGCGGCGCGTCCGCCTGCGCGCCGTCGGGCAGCCCCTCGGCCTTGACCAGACCGTGGGCGACGTCGATGCGGAACCCGTCGACGCCGCGGTCGAACCAGAACGCCAGGATGTCCTCGAACTCGGCTCGGACCTCCGGGTTCTCCCAGTTCAGATCGGGCTGACCGGGCGCGAACAGATGCAGATACCACTGGCCCTGCAGCGGCCCGTCGGTGATGCGTGTCCATGCCGGTCCGCCGAACACGCTCTGCCAATCGTTGGGTGGCAGTTCACCGTTCGCGCCGCGCCCGGGCCGGACGTGATACCGGTCGCGCGCCGCCGGGTCACCGGCGAGCGCGGCCTCGAACCACGCGTGCCGGTCCGAGGTGTGGTTCGGCACGATGTCGAGGATCACCCGGATGCCGACCGCGTGGGCGGCGTCGATCAGGTCCTGCGCCTCGGTCAACGTCCCGTAGGCCGGTTCGATGTCGCGGTAGTCGGCGACGTCGTAGCCGGCGTCGGCCATCGGAGAGGGATACCAGGGGTTGATCCAGATCGCGTCGACGCCCAGGGCGCCCAGGTAACCCACCCGCGCCCGCAGACCCCGGATGTCGCCGATGCCGTCTCCGTTGCCGTCGGCGAAGCTGCGGATGTAGACCTGGTAGACGACGGCGGTCTGCCACCACGGGTGCTGGGGTGCCACGGGGAACTCCTCGGCGAAGACATCGGGATTGCGTGAAAGTTTGCGTGTTCAGCGTCGGTGTGTCGGCCTGATGTGTCAAACCTCGGGAATCGTCGCGCCGGTGTTCTCGCTCGACCATCGTCACCGTCGGGGCCGGCACCGCTTGGCGGGGCACTTCACTTGCGCCGCAACGTCGATACGGTGGCGATGATCGCATCGCCGTCCCGGGGCGCAGCAGCCGACGTCATCTCCGGCGACCACCCTGCCCACCGGACCGGCGGTCAGCGGCGGCACCGCCCCGCCGCACGCGGACCGCTCCCCCACCAGCCTTGTGAGGTGTGACACACTCTTCCCGTAGGTGAATGTGCTGCACGTGGCCCTATCGGAGACCACAACTTCCGACACGAGGGCAAACTTCATAGACGAGGACGTGATGAAACGAAATCAGTTCGCCCGCGGGCGACGGCGTCGCGCAGTCGCGCTGGCCAGTGCGCCTCTGGTGGCCGCGTCGTTGTTGTCCGGGTGCGGCGCCCAGAGCGGTCCCCCGACCTTGACGTGGTACATCCTTCCCGACAACGGCGGCTCGGTCGCGCGTGCCGAGCAGTGCGCCGAGGCGTCCAACGGCGCCTACCAGGTGCGTATCGAGTCGCTGCCGAGCACCGCGACCGCCCAGCGCGAACAGATGGTTCGCCGTCTGGCCGCCGGTGATTCGTCGATCGACCTCGTCAGCATGGACGTGGTCTTCACCGCGGAGTTCGCCAACGCCGGGTTCCTGCGCCCGTACACCGCAGAGGAGACCAGCCGGTTGACCGCCGGGATGCTGCCCGCCCCGATCGAGACCGGGATGTGGGAGGACACCCTCTACGGCGCGCCGTACAAGTCGAACGCGCAGCTGCTCTGGTACCGCAAGTCCGCGGCGGCCGCGGCCGGCGTCGACCCCGCCTCTCCGACCTTCACCTGGGACGAGATGCTCAAAGCCGCTGTGGGGCAGCAGAAGAAGATCGCGGTCCAGGCCCAGCGGTACGAGGGCTACACCGTGTTGATCAACGCCCTGGTGCTCTCGGGCGGCGGTGCGCTCCTCGAAGACGTGGAAGCCGGACGCGACGCCAAACCGTCGCTGAACACTCCGCCCGGGCTCAAGGCCGCCGAGATCGTCGGCACCCTCGGTCGCTCTCCCGCCGCGCCCACCGACATGTCGAACGCGTCGGAAGAGCAGGCGCGCGCCAACTTCCAGTCCGATCAGGGCATGTTCATGGTCAACTGGCCGTACGTGCTGGCCGCCGCGCGCAGCGCCGCCGAGGAGGGCACGCTGCCGCAGGAGGTCGTCGACGACATCGGTTGGGCCCGCTACCCCAGGGTGTCCCCGGATATGCCGAGCGCGCCGCCGCTGGGCGGTGCGAACCTCGGCATCGGCGCGTACACGGAGTATCCGGAGGAGGCCGTCGCGCTGGTCGAGTGCATCAACGCCGAACCGAAGGCCACTCAGTACATGCTCGACGAGAGTGAGCCGTCACCGTATGCGGCGTCCTACGACAACCCCGAGATCCGGGAGACCTACGAGAACGCCGACCTGATCCGGGAGTCGATCGGCGACGGCGGCCCCCGTCCACCCACGCCGTTCTACACCGACATCTCGGGCGCGATCCAGCAGACGTGGCATCCGCCCGCGTCGGTGACTTCCGAAACTCCGGAAAGGACAGACCAATTCATGGCTGACGTGCTGGCGGGGAGGCGACTGCTGTGACCGCACCGGCAGACGCCCCCATCCAGAAGGACCCGGGTAAACCCTCGGTCAGCGAGCGCGCCAAAGGCGAACGCCGGCTCGGGCTCTACCTGACCCTGCCCTCGTATGTGGTGATGCTGCTCGTCACCGCCTACCCGCTCGGCTACGCGCTGGTGTTGTCGCTGTACAACTTCCGGCTCACCGACCCCGAGGGCCGCAGTTTCGTCGGCCTGGGCAACTACCTCGTCATCCTGACCGACCCGATCTGGTGGAACGACTTCGTCACCACGTTGGCGATCACCGTGGTGACGGTGGCCATCGAACTGGTACTCGGGTTCTGGTTCGCGTTCGTGATGCTGCGCATCGTGCGGGGCCGGGGCCCGTTGCGCACGGCGATCCTGATCCCGTACGGCATCGTCACGGTGGTCTCGGCGTTCATCTGGCGCTACGCGTTCGCCATCGACTCCGGCTTCGTCAACCAGTGGCTCAACCTGACCGACTTCGACTGGTTCGGAGACCGCTGGTCGGCCATCTTCGTGATCTGCCTGTCCGAGATCTGGAAGACCACCCCCTTCATCTCGCTGCTGCTGCTCGCAGGCCTGGTCCAGGTCCCCGAGGACATGCAGGAGGCCGCGAAGGTCGACGGCGCCACGGCGTGGCAGCGGTTGTGGAAGATCACGCTGCCGAACATGAAGGCGGCGATCATGGTCGCTCTGCTGTTCCGCACGCTGGACGCGTGGCGCATCTTCGACAATCCGTACGTGATGACGGCCGGCGCCAACAACACCGAGACCATCTCGTTCCTGGCCTACCGGCAGAACGTGACACTGGTCAATCTCGGTATGGGATCGGCGGTCTCGGTACTGCTGTTCCTGTCGGTCGTCGCGATCGCGTGGATATTCATCAAGGTCTTCAAGACCGACCTCTCGCAAGTCAGGGGTGACCAGTGACCAAGAACACCAAGTGGTGGACGATCGCGGGCATCGTGATCGTGATCTACAGCTTCGTGCCGATGCTGTGGATGATCAGCCTGGCGTTCAAGCCGCCGTCGGACATCGTGTCGGGCGAACCGTCGTTCCTGCCGAGCACCGTCACGTTCGACAACTTCGCCCAGATCTTCAGCAATCCGCTGTTCACCAGGGCGCTGATCAACTCGATCGGCATCGCGCTGGTCGCCACCGTCATCTCGGTGATCATCGCGATGTTCGCCGCGTATGCCATTGCGCGTCTGGAGTTCCCGGGCAAGAAGGTGCTGCTGTCGCTGGCGCTGGGCATCGCCATGTTCCCGCAGGCCGCACTCGTCGGTCCGCTGTTCGACATGTGGCGCGGGCTGGGCATCTACGACACCTGGCTGGGTCTGATCATCCCGTACCTGACCTTCGCACTGCCCCTGTCGATCTGGACGATGTCGGCCTTCTTCCGGCAGATCCGTGGGAGATGGAGCATGCCGCACAGGTCGACGGCGCCACCCAGTGGCAGGCGTTCCGCAAGGTGATCGTGCCGTTGGCCGCGCCGGGCGTGTTCACGACCGCGATCCTGACGTTCTTCTTCTGCTGGAACGACTTCCTGTTCGCGATCTCGCTGACGTCCACGGACAGCGCACGCACGGTGCCCGCCGCGCTGGCGTTCTTCCAGGGCGCGTCGTACTTCGAATCCCCCGTCCCCTACATCATGGCGGCCTCGGTGATCGTGACGATCCCCGTCGTCATCCTGGTTCTCGTCTTCCAACGGCGCATCGTCGCCGGTCTTACTTCCGGAGCAGTGAAGGGATAGCCCCATGGCAGCAATCACGATGCGCAATATCGTCAAGAAATACGGTGACGGCTATCCGGCCGTCAACGATGTGAGCCTCGACATCGCCGACGGTGAGTTCGTGATCCTCGTCGGTCCGTCGGGCTGCGGCAAGTCGACCCTGCTGCGGATGATCGTGGGGCTCGAGGACATCACGTCCGGGGACATGATGATCGGCGACAAGCGGGTCAACGACATGGCTCCGCGCGACCGCAACCTGGCCATGGTGTTCCAGAACTACGCGCTCTACCCGCACCTGACGGTGTTCGAGAACATCGCGTTCCCACTTCGGTTGGCGGGCAAGCTGTCCGACGACGAGATCCGGCAGCGGGTCAACGACGCGGCCACGACGCTCGAGCTCGGCGAGCATCTCGACCGCAAGCCGGCCAACCTGTCGGGCGGTCAGCGTCAGCGGGTCGCGATGGGTCGCGCGATCGTGCGCGAGGCCGACGCGTTCCTGTTCGACGAACCGCTGAGCAACCTCGATGCCAAGCTGCGCGGCCAGATGCGCACCGAGATCCTGCGCCTGCAACGCAAACTGGGTGTCACGACCGTGTACGTGACGCACGACCAGACCGAGGCGATGACGCTGGGCGATCGCGTCGCGGTGCTCAAAAAGGGTGTGCTGCAGCAGGTCGCCAGCCCGCGCGAACTCTACGACCAGCCCGTCAACCTGTTCGTCGCCGGCTTCATCGGCTCGCCGCCGATGAACTTCGTCCCGGCGCGGGTGACGGGCAACGAGATCGAGTTGCCGTTCGCGACCGTCCCGCTGCGTGACGAGTGGCGCGGCTCGGTGGAGGAAGGGAAGGTCTATATCGCCGGGATCCGGCCGGGTGCCTTCGAGGACGCCGAGTTCGTCGACCGGGACAAGGCTTCGCGTGGGGTCACTTTCGACGTCGAGATCGATGTCACCGAATGGCTGGGCAACGAGCAGTACGCCTTCGTGCCGTTCGAGGCGACGACGGAGATCTCGGGCCAGTTGGCCGAGCTGGCAAATGAACTCGACAGTGAGCAGCTCCGCACGCAGATCTGTGTGGAGCTCGACCCGCTGAGCCGGGTGCGTTCCGGAGACAAGGCCACCCTGTGGCTGGACTCGGAGCGGCTGCACCTGTTCGACCCGCACTCGGGTGACAACCTGACCCGGGTCTCCCACGAGCGCCCGCGCGAGCAGAATCCACCCGAATCCCGGGGCCGGCACGCGGCGACCGCGGGCTGAGCCGACCGCCGCTCTCACCGATGGCCGCTCCCGAATTGCGGCTACGGGCCCCGCGCCCGGGGCTGATCGCGCTGCCGTGGGACCGGCCGCTCGCCGACTGGGCCGCCCCGATGTCGCGTTGCGCGACATCGCGGTGGGGCCGAGCAGGCACCTGGTCAGGTTCGTCGAATCCGACGGCGAACTGTGGGCGCTCAAGGAGTTGCCGCCCCGGATCGCCGGCCGCGAGTACGGCGTGCTGAGCCGGCTCGAAGAGATGGGGATCAACTCCGTACGTGCGGCGGGTGTGGTCTTCCAGCCGGATTTCGACACCGCGATCCTGCTGACGCGGTATCTGGTCGGTTCGTGGCAGTACCGGCGGCTCTTCATGCGACTGCCGCCCGATGCGCCCAAACACCGGGCCCGGCTGTTCGATGCGATGGCCACGCTGCTCGTCGAGCTGCACCGTCACGGTGTCTTCTGGGGCGACTGCTCGCTGGCCAACACCTTGTTCTCGCGACGGGCAGGTGCTGCAGGCGTTCCTCGTCGACGCCGAGACCAGCGAGGTGCATCCGGGACTGTCCGACGGGCAGCGCGCACACGACATCGACATCACGGTGGAGAACGTCGGGGCCGGGCTGCTGGACATGGCCGCCAAGCTCGAAAGACCGGATCTGCAGCCGGGTTTCATCGCCGAAGCGGTCGGTATCAGAGATCGCTACGAACAGTTGTGGAACCTGCTGGATGCGAAGCCGACGTTCGGTTTCGCCGATCGCTACCGGGTCGAGAGCACGATCCGCAAGCTCAACGAACTCGGCTTCGCCGTCGACGAGGTGTCGCTGCAGCCGGTGAGTTCCGGCGCCGAGGATCTGCGGTTACACGTCGCGGTGGGCGACCGCAACTTCCATGCGACCCAGCTGCGGCGGCTCACCGGGCTCGACGTCGGCGAGGGGCAGGCACGGATCCTGCTCGGGGATCTGCACGCCTATCAGGGGCAGCTGTGCCGGGAAGCCGGCCACGACGTCGATGAGCGGACCGCCGCGCAGTTGTGGGTGATGGAGGTGGCCACACCCACCATGCACCGTGCGCACCGAGCGGTCGGCGGCGCGGGGACCCCGATCCAGGCCTACTGCGATCTGCTGGAGTGCGGTGGCTGTTGTCCGAGCGCGCCGGCCAGGACGTCGGTACCGAACGTGCGCTGCAGGCGTTGGCGCGCAACGTCGTACCGTCGGAGTCGGCCGCGCAGCTCGCCGTGGTGGAGGTTCCGACCGAGCCCTTCTCGGTGCTCGACGACGAGTAACGCGGCGAAGATGCGATCATCGCTACATGGACGTCCGCATCAGGAACAGCGTCCGCGTCGTCGGGCGGCCGGACGGACGCCCCCTCATGCTCGCGCACGGCTTCGGCTGCGACCAGAACCTGTGGCGACTCGTCGTTCCGCTGCTCTCCGACAGATTCCGCATCGTGTTGTTCGATCACGTCGGGTCGGGTTCCTCCGATGCCGGAGCGTGGACCGCGAAGCGGTACGCCGACCTGCAGCAGTACGCCGATGACATCCTCGAGATCGTCGACGGCATGCGGCTGCGGAGGTCGTGTACGTCGGCCATTCGGTCGCGGCGATGATGGGTGTGCTCGCCACCGCGAAGAACCCGGGCGCGTTCGCGGGGCTCGTTCTGCTGACCCCGTCCCCGCGCTATCTCGACGATGGCGATTACCGCGGCGGCTTCACCCGCTTGGACATCGACGAGTTGCTCGACTCCATCGAGAGCAACTATCTGGGATGGTCCCGTGCGATGGCGCCGGTGATCATGGGAACCCCGGAGCGTCCCGACCTCGAAGGCGAACTGGCCGACGCGTTCTGCCGCACCGACCCGCAACGGGCGCTGGCGTTCGCGAGGGCCACATTCCTGTCCGACAACCGGGCCGATCTCGCGCGGGTCACGGTGCCGACGGTGGTGGTCGAGTGCGCCAGGGACACACTCGCACCGCGGGAGGTGGGCGCCTACTGCCACGAGCAGATCGCAGGGAGCACGCTGGTCACCCTCGACGCCAGCGGGCACTGCCCGCATCTGAGCGCCCCGGAGGACACCGCGGCCGCGATCGCCGACTTCGCCCTGCGGTTGTGACAGACGATCCGCGTCCGATCGGGGGCTCGACGAATTCTTCGACAGTGCGCCCTGCGGGCTGTTGCTGACCTCACCCGACGGTCGGATCATCCGCGCCAACGAGACGTTCAGCCGATGGGTCGGATACCGGTCCGAGCACCTCACCGGCCGGCAGTTCCCCGATCTGCTCGCCGCCGGCAGCAGGATCCACTACGAGACCCACTTCGTGTCGATGCTCCACATGAACGGCTCGCTCGACGGCGTCGCGGCCGATCTGCTGACCGCGGACGGAACGAGGCTGGCGGGATTCGTCACCGCGAACGTCGAGCGCGATGCCGCGGGGCGGTGGTGGCGCTGCGGATCGCGATCCAGGATGCCAGCGAACGCCGTTCGTATGAACGCGAACTCCTCGAGACCCGGCGCCGCGCCGACCGTGAACGGGAGCGTGCGCAGGTGCTCGCCGCGACCCTGCAGCGGTCCCTCATCCCGCCGACGTTGTCGCCGCCGCGCGGGTTGACCGCGGCGGCCCACTACCACAACGCCTCCCGCGACGACGTCGGTGGAGATTTCTACGATCTCTTCCCGATGGCCGAGGACAGATGGGGCATGTTCCTCGGCGACGTGTCGGGTAAGGGCGCCGGTGCGGCCGCCGTGACCTCGCTGACGCGCTACACCCTGCGCGCCGCCGCGGTCAACGACCGCGACCCGGTCGCGGTGTTGCACACCCTCGACGCGGTCCTCAGCCACGAGTTCCACGGCGACGACCCCCGGTTCTGCACGGTGATCTTCGGGGTGATCACCGCGGCACCCGACGGCTTCGACGTGCAGCTCGCCACCGGCGGTCATCCCCCGCGCTGCTGCTGCCGGTGGACGGCCCCGCACGCTACGTCGCCACCCCCGGGGGTCAGGCCGTGGGGCTGATCAGGAACCCGAGATTCGTCTCGACCAGCGTGCATCTGGGCCCCGGGGACACGCTGGTGATGTACACCGACGGTCTGACCGAGGCGAAGACGGGACGCACGAGGCGCTTCGACGACGACGCCCTGCTCGAGTTCGCCGGGCGCCACACGCCGACCGACGCCGGTGCTTTCGTCGAGGCCGTTCGCGTGCTGCTCGCCAGCTTCGGCGACGGACTCGAAGACGATGCCGCGGTGATCGCGCTCAGCGTGCCCCGCTGAACCTCCTTCCGTAGATTCGGAGTAATCTCGGCGTCGTGTCCGCAGATGCGGATGGAAGTCGAGGGTGTCGCGTGACCATGATTCGGATCAGGGACGCCGCGGCGCTGCTCGGCGTCAGCGACGACACCGTCCGGCGCTG
>NZ_UGQM01000011.1 GCF_900454025.1 Mycolicibacterium gilvum
CCCCGGCGGTTGCGCACCGGTCCCGACGGTGAACTCAGCGAGCTGTACCACCCGGCGAAGATCTACGGCGTCAACAGCACCGAGGGTTACGTGCGGGCGCTGATCCGCAGCGAGAACGGCGCCGAGCACGCCCGGCTCCTGGAGGTGACCGTCTCCGCCGAGGGCGTCACCTATCAGGTGGTGGCCGAACGGCCCGGCTGCGAACTCGACGAATTCACGGTCAGCGACGATCTGTCCACCGTCGCGATACTGTGGAACATCCACGGCGCCAGCGAATTACAGATCCTTGAGTATGCCGACGGCACGCTGTACGACCCGATCCCGTTGCCCGGCATGGTGGCCGGCGAGCTGAGCATCAGCGCGGGCGGGTCGATGCTGGCGCTGACGGTCGAAGGCCCGTCGAAACCGCCGACGGTCGAACTGGTGGACCCGCGGACCCGGGAGTGGGAGCTGGTCGACCGCGAGCCCAGCAGTGGTCCCGTCTCGGCGGACCCGACGTTGGAGACCGTGACCGCCCGCGACGGGCTCAGCTTCACCGGCTGGTTGTTCCGCCCGCGCGAGGGCGTCGAGACGATCGGCGCGATGCTGTTCCTGCACGGCGGCCCCGAAGGCCAGGGTCGGCCCGGCTACAACGAGTTCTTCCCCGCGCTGCTCGACGAGGGCATCTGCGTCTTCCTGCCCAACGTGCGCGGGTCCGCGGCTTCGGCCGGTCCTTCATGCACGCCGATGATCGCGAGCGGCGGTTCGCCGCGATCGACGACGTCGCCGACTGCGTCCGGTTCCTGGTCGACAACGGTCACGCCCCCGACGGCAAGGTGGCCTGCTGCGGGTGGTCCTACGGCGGCTATCTGACGCAGGCGGCGCTGGCATTCCATCCCGACGAGTTCGCGGCGGGCATCAGTATCTGCGGCATGAGCGATCTCAATTCCTGGTACCGCAGCACCGAGCAATGGATCGCCGCGGCGGCCTATCCCAAATACGGTCATCCGGTCAGCGATCAGTCGTTGCTCGAGCAGCTCTCGCCGCTGCCGCGCGCCGACGCGATCAGCGCGCCGCTGCTTCTGGTCCACGGACTCAACGACACCAACGTGCCGCCCGGCGAGTCCGAGCAGATGTGGGAGGCGTTGACGGCGCTGGGCCGTGAGGTCGAGCTACTGACCTTCGAGGACGACGGTCATGAGATCGACAAGCGGAGAACCGTGCCGTGTTGCGCAAGACGATGTGCGAGTGGCTCACCGCTGCTTTCGCCGAGTGACCTGACAGCACCGAGGTTTATCTGAATTTTCAGCGGGGTAAAACTCTGCTGCACGCCACTACGGGCGCGTATACCAAGGAGGCACGGCATGCGAGGAATTCTCGGGGTCATAGTGCTCGTCTGGTTGTTGATCGGCGTCTTCGCCGCGTATCAACGCGATTACTTCAGCGGCGGCGAAACCAACTGCGCCACAGCGGGAAGCATCGCGCTGACGGTGGTCGCGGGTCCGCTGAATTATGCGGGTGTGAATCCCAAGGTCACGGATTGCAACGTCCCGCAACCGAGTCAGTAAACAGCTGACCGGCAATTCTGGAGAAATGGACTGGACATGATCGTCTTCGGAGCGATTCTGCTCATTCTGGGACTCGTCTTCAACATGTCGATACTGTTTTACATCGGCATCGTGCTGCTCGTGATCGGCGCCGTGTTCTGGGTCCTCGGATCCGTCGGCCGCCCGGTCGGCGGGCGTCGAGCCTGGTATTAGCCGGCACTCAACCGCGTCGTCGTTCGGCCGAGGTCAGCGCCGCGACCGTCATCTCCCGCAGGACGGTCCGCGAGCCGGCCTCGGCCGTTTTCGTCGTTCCCGGCTTCATGCTGTGCGCCGTCGAGTTGAGCAGACCGAACGTGCCGTGGGCCATCAGCCGCGCGTCTGCTTCGGACAGTCCGGGGGTGCACCGACGTAGGACGTCGACCCAGATCTCGACGTACTGCCGCTGCTTGCGCCGGACCTGGCGCTTCGCGGCGGGCGGCAGGTTGCCCAGGTCCCGATCCTGGATACGGATCAGGTCGGACTCGTCGAGCGCGAAGTCGAGGTGGAAGTCGATCAGGTTCTCCAACGTCGAGGCCGCGTCGTCGTCGGCGCCGACCACGTCGGTGGCGCCGGCCAGCAGCCGGGTACTGATGCCGACCAGGAGTTCCACCAGCAGCGCCTCTTTGTTGGGGAAGTGCCGGTAGACGGCTGGGCCGCTGATGCCGGCAGCGGAGCCGATGTCCTCGAGCCGGACCGCGAGGTAGCCGTGTTCGGCGAACAACCGCTCGGCCGCGGCGACCAGTTGGTCCCGGCGGTCGGATTTGGCCCTGCTGCGGGGCGAGCTGATCTCCGTCGGGGCCATGACATGAACCTCCGGCCGGTAGTGGACATCGTCAGTTAATGCTGATTAACATACCACTCGGTTAGTCACCATTAACTAAAGGTGGGTTCAGCGATGGCAGCGCGGGCATCTCATCGCGACGATCACGTCGCGTTGGTCGACCAGTTGCGTACCAAGCTCGCCGCGGCGGCGCTCGGGGGTTCCCAGCGGGCCCGTGAGCGGCACGTCAGCCGCGGCAAGCTTCTTCCCCGTGACCGCGTCGACGGACTGCTCGATCCGGGCAGCCCGTTCCTGGAGCTGGCAGCTCTGGCCGCCGACGGCATGTACGACGACGAATGCCCGGGTGCGGGCATGATCGCGGGTATCGGCCGCGTCTCGGGGCGCGAGTGCATGATCGTCGCCAACGACGCGACGGTGAAGGGCGGCACGTACTACCCGGTGACCGTCAAGAAACATCTGCGCGCCCAGGAGATCGCCCTGCAGAACCTGCTGCCGTGCATCTACCTCGTGGACTCCGGCGGTGCGTTCCTCCCTCGGCAGGACGAGGTCTTCCCGGACCGGGAGCATTTCGGTCGCATCTTCTACAACCAGGCCACCATGAGCGCCAAGGGGATTGCGCAGATCGCCGCTGTCCTCGGTTCCTGCACCGCCGGCGGCGCGTACGTCCCGGCGATGAGCGACGAGGCCGTGATCGTGCGCAACCAGGGCACCATCTTCCTCGGCGGTCCGCCGCTGGTGAAGGCCGCCACCGGCGAGGTCGTCACGCGGAGGACCTCGGCGGCGGGCCGATCTGCACTCCAAGGTCTCCGGCGTCACCGACCATCTCGCCCACGACGACCGCGACGCGCTGCGCATCGTGCGCCGCATCGTCGGCACGCTGCACCCAAGGCCGCGCCACCGTGGGACGTCGCCCCGCCCGTCGACGCGGTGGCCGATCAGACCGAGCTCTACGACGTGGTGCCCGTCGACTCCCGGGTGCCCTACGACGTGCACGAGGTGATCACCCGCATCGTCGACGGCGGTGATTTCGCCGAGTTCAAGGCCGCATACGGCACCACGCTGGTGACCGGGTTCGCCCGCATCCACGGGCATCCCGTCGGCATCGTCGCCAACAATGGGGTGCTGTTCGGCGAATCCGCGGTCAAGGGCGCGCATTTCATCGAGTTGTGCGACAAGCGCAACACTCCGCTGCTGTTCCTGCAGAACATCTCCGGCTTCATGGTCGGTCGCGATTACGAGGCCGGCGGCATCGCCAAGCACGGTGCCAAGATGGTCACCGCGGTGGCGTGCGCGCGGGTGCCGAAGCTGACCGTGGTGATCGGCGGTTCCTACGGCGCGGGCAACTACTCGATGTGCGGACGCGCGTATTCGCCACGCTTTCTGTGGATGTGGCCGAATGCGCGGATCTCGGTGATGGGCGGCGAGCAGGCCGCGTCGGTGCTGGCCACCGTGCGCGGTGACATGACACCCGAGGAGGAAGAGGCCTTCAAGGCGCCCATCCGTGCGCAGTACGAGAGCCAGGGCAACCCGTACTACTCCACCGCACGGCTGTGGGACGACGGTGTGATCGACCCCGCCGACACCAGAGACGTTGTCGGACTCGCACTTTCGGTGACAGGCCAGGCTCCGCTGGAGCCGGTGTCCTACGGCGTCTTCAGGATGTGAACATGTTCGATACGGTTCTGGTGGCCAACCGCGGCGAGATCGCGGTCCGGGTCATCCGCACGCTGCGGGCGATGGGTATCCGCTCGGTCGCGGTGTTCAGCGACGCCGACGCCGGCGCCCGTCACGTCCGCGAGGCCGACGTCGCGATCAACATCGGGCCCGCCCCGGCTCGGCAGAGCTATCTGTCGATCGACGCATTGCTGGCCGCGATCACACGCACCGGTGCCCAAGCTGTGCACCCGGGCTACGGATTCCTCTCGGAGAACTCGCAATTCGCCGATGCGCTGCGGTCGGCCGGTGTGGTGTTCATCGGCCCTCCGGTCGCCGCGATCCAGACCATGGGCGACAAGATCTCGGCGAAGGCCGCGGTGTCCGAGTTCGGTGTCCCGGTGGTTCCGGGTATCTCGCGGCCCGGGCTGACCGACGACGACCTGATCGCGGGGGCGCCCGATGTGGGGTTCCCGGTGCTGGTGAAGCCGTCGGCGGGCGGTGGCGGCAAGGGCATGCGCGTCGTCCACGACGCCGCCGATCTTGCTGCGGCCCTTGCCAGTGCGCGGCGCGAGGCGGCGTCGGCATTCGGCGACGACACGCTGTTCTTGGAGCGGTTCGTCCTGAATCCGCGCCACATCGAGGTGCAGGTCCTCGCCGATTCCCACGGCAACGTCGTGCATCTCGGCGAGCGTGAGTGCAGCCTGCAGCGCCGCCACCAGAAGGTGATCGAGGAAGCACCGTCACCGCTGCTGGATCCCGCCACCCGGGCCCGGATCGGCGCTGCGGCGTGCGACACCGCCCGCAGCGTCGACTACACCGGCGCCGGCACCGTCGAGTTCATCGTCTCCGCCGACCGGCCCGACGAGTTCTTCTTCATGGAGATGAACACGCGACTGCAGGTGGAACATCCGGTCACCGAGATGGTCACCGGCCTGGATCTGGTCGAACTGCAGGTGAGGATCGCGGCAGGGGAGACGCTGCCGATCGCGCAGGACGACATCCACCTCGACGGCCATGCGATCGAGGCGCGGGTGTACGCCGAGGATCCCGCCCGCGGCTTCCTGCCCACCGGCGGTCACGTTCTCGGGCTTCGTGAGCCGGCCGGGCCGGGCGTGCGCGTCGACTCCGGATTGGTGCGCGGCACCGTGGTCGGCAGTGACTACGACCCGATGCTCGCCAAGGTGATCACCCACGCACAGGACAGGCCGGCCGCGCTGCGCGCGCTGGACGCCGCGCTGGCCGACACCGCGGTGCTGGGTCTGACCACCAACGTGGAGTTCCTGCGCTTTCTGCTCGCCGACCCCGACGTGGCCGCCGGCGACCTCGACACCGGCCTGCTCGACCGGCGCCTGCCCGACTTCGCGCCCGCCCCGCCGACCGACGACGACCTCATCGCGGGCGCGGCCTACCGCTGGTTGCGATCATGGCCCACCGCGCCGGCAGACCCGTGGGACGTACCGTCGGGATGGCGCATCGCCGGTCGCGCGCCGACGTCCATCCGCCTGCACGCCGGTGAACGCACCGATCATGTGTGGCTGACGGGAGCCCCCGGGGACGCGACGGCGACGGTCGAGGGCGGTGAAACGCGCACGCTGCGAGCGTCGTTGGACGGTGACCTGCTCGCCGTCACGATCGACGGGCTGCGCACCGAATACCTCGTGGCCGAGGCGCCGGGTCAGGTCTGGCTGGCGGGTGCGGGCCGGGTGACCATGGTCGAGGAGGTCCGTGAGGCGCCGGTGCGTCCCGACGACGAACACAGCGGCGACGCCGAACTGACCAGCCCGATGCCGGGAACCGTCGTCGCGGTCGGCGTCGAGGACGGCGCGGCGGTGACGGCGGGCACTGTCGTGGTCACCGTCGAGGCGATGAAGATGGAACACGCGTTGTCCGCGCCGGTCGACGGCGTTGTCGAGTTGCTGGTCGACGCGGGCGAACAGGTGAAAGTGGGCCAGGTGCTGGCCCGGATAACGGCAAGCGAGGAGCCGAAGGCATGAGTGATTTCCTGTCCACCGGGACACTTCCGGACCACTACGCGCAACTGGCCAAGACCGTGCGCGACTTCGCCCAGAGCGTCGTCGCGCCGGTGGCGGCCAAACACGACGAGGAGCACTCGTTCCCGTACGAGGTCGTGTCGGGCATGGCCGACATGGGACTGTTCGGGCTGCCGTTCCCCGAGGAGTACGGCGGCATGGGCGGTGACTACTTCGCGTTGTGCCTGGCGCTCGAAGAACTCGGGAAGGTCGACCAGAGTGTCGCGATCACCCTCGAGGCAGGCGTGTCGCTGGGTGCGATGCCGGTGTACCGATTCGGCAACGAGTCCCAGAAGCAGGAGTGGCTGCCGCTGCTGGCGAGCGGAAAGGCGCTGGGCGCGTTCGGTTTGACCGAAGCCGGCGGGGGAAGTGACGCGGGCGCGACGAAGACCACGGCGAAATCGGACGGGGCGAGCTGGGTCATCAATGGCACCAAGCAGTTCATCACCAACTCGGGTACCGACATCACCAAGCTCGTCACCGTCACCGCGGTCACCGGTGAGAACAACGGTAAGAAGGAGATCTCGTCGATCCTGGTGCCGGTGCCCACCGAGGGTTTCACCGCCGAACCCGCGTACAACAAGGTCGGCTGGAACGCCTCCGACACCCACCCGTTGAGCTTCGACGACGTCCGCGTGCCGCAGGAGAACCTGCTCGGTGAACGCGGCCGTGGTTACGCCAATTTCCTTCGGATCCTCGATGAAGGCCGGATCGCGATCGCGGCGCTGTCGGTCGGCGCCGCACAGGGTTGCGTCGACGAAAGCGTCAAGTACGCCAAGGAGCGTCAGGCCTTCGGCGCGGCGATCGGGACCTACCAGGCCATCGCCTTCAAGATCGCCCGGATGGAGGCCAGGGCCCACACCGCGCGTGCCGCCTATTACGACGCCGCCGCGCTGATGCTGTCCGGGAAGCCGTTCAAGAAGGCCGCCTCGGTGGCCAAGATGGTCGCCAGCGAAGCCGCGATGGACAACGCCCGTGACGCCACCCAGATCTTCGGTGGCTACGGCTTCATGAACGAGTACTCGGTGGCGCGACACTACCGGGACTCGAAGATCCTCGAGATCGGCGAGGGCACAACCGAAGTGCAGCTGATGCTGATCGGGCGGGAGCTGGGACTGTGAGCGGAGCGAACGATCGGACCGAAGTGAGCGGGTACACGAAGATCGTCGTCCAGCGCGGGTTGTGGTTCGAGGAGTTCGAAACCGGCGTGCTCTACCAGCACCGGCCCGGCCGCACCATCACCGAGGCCGACAACGTCCTGTTCACGACGTTGACGATGAACACCCAGGCGCTGCACCTGGACGCCGCGTTCTCGGATGCGTTGCCGCCGTTCAACCAGCGGTTGGTCAATTCGATGTTCACGCTGTCCACGCTGGTCGGTCTGTCGGTCGCGCAGCTGACCCAGGGCACGATCGTCGGCAATCTCGGCTTCGGCGAGGTGGCCTTTCCGAAGCCGCTGTTCCACGGCGACACGCTGTACGCCGAGACCGAGGTCACCGACAAGCGGGAGTCCAAGAGCCGGCCGGGGGAGGGGATCGTCACCTTCAGCCACGTCGGGCGCAATCAGCACGGCGATATCGTGGCGACCGCATCGCGCAAGACGATGGTGCGCAAGCGACCCGAAGGAGAGGCGCAGTGACACTGGCACCCGGGACGGCATGGTTGTTCTGCCCCGCGGACCGACCGGAACGGTTCGAAAAGGCCGCGGCCGCAGCCGATATCGTGATCGTCGATCTCGAAGACGGCGTCGCGGCCAAGGACCGCGCTGCGGCCCGGGAAGCGCTGGTGAACACCCCGCTGGATCCGGCGCGCACCGTGGTGCGAGTCAACCCGACCGGCACCGCTGATCACGGACCCGACCTGGAGGCCGTCGCGCGCACCGCATACACCACGGTGATGCTCGCCAAGACCGAAGCGCCCGAACAGGTCCGCGCGTTGGCGCCGTTGGACGTGATCGTGCTGATCGAGACGCCGCTGGGCGCGCTGAACGTGGTCGACCTGGCGCGGGTGGACAACGCGTACGCGCTGATGTGGGGTGCCGAGGACCTGTTCGCCGAACTCGGCGGGACGGCCAACCGCTACCCCGACGGCTCCTACCGCGAGGTCGCCCGCCACGTCCGCTCCCAGACACTGCTGGCCGCCAAGGCATACGGACGGGTCGCGCTGGACTCGGTGTTCCTCGACATCAAGAATCTCGACGGGCTGCGGGGTGAGGTCGACGACGCGGTCGCGGTCGGCTTCGACGGCAAGGTCGCGATCCACCCGACGCAGTTGCCGGTGATCCGGGACGGCTACACACCGACCGAGGCGCAGGCCGACTGGGCCCGCCGGGTGCTGGCCGCGGCGCAGGCCGAGCGCGGGGTTTTCCAGTACGAAGGCCAGATGGTCGACATGCCGGTGCTGCGGCGTGCCGAGCGGATCGTCGCGCTGGCGCCCTAGTACTACAGCCGTAGATAGCGTTCATTGTTGTTGATGTTGTTTGCGGTAATGGTAGGTGCGGGCTCTCGTTTGATGTCGTCGCCGCCAGGTGGACCAGGCGAGGACGTCGGCAACCGCGTGTAGCGGCTGCAATACCAGGGCGATGAAGAGTCTGCGGAATTCATTGACTGTCAACGTGATCAGTGTCTGGCCGGTCTGGTCGTCGGGTTCGTCGCTGCGCCGTTGAGCGGCGGTCGTGACGACGAGGAAGGCATGGGCAAGCATGGATAGGGTGACCCAGCGGTGCCAAGAGGTCCAGGTCCGTACCTGGTGCTCGTCGAGCCCGGCCAGGCCCTTGCCGGCTTGAAACGATTCCTCGACCTTCCAGCGCCGCCCGGCGACCCGTACGTAGTCGGCCAGGGTGACCGGATTGGGGCTGTAGCAGCGGTAATAGGCCAATTCAGCGGTCTTGTCGTTGCGGCGCACCAGCAGGTGATGGTGGCCGGGCTCGGCGTCGGTGATTTCGACCAACGTCCAGGAGTACCAGCGTTGGCCCTTGGCGCCGGTTCCGGCGCTGACGCGCCGCCAGGCCCGCCGCGGCAGAGACCGGGCAAGCTCGTCTACTCGCTGGCTGCCCGTACTGGTGGTGACGGTGCGATTGGACCCGACGGCCAGCACATAGCCCAGCCCCTGGGCGGCGATCGCGGCGCGCAGGTCGGGGTCGGCGCCGTAGACCTCGTCGCCGGTGGCCCATCGCGCAGGGACTCCGGCGGCCACAGCACGAGTGATCATCCGCTCGGCCAGCGCAGGTTTGGTGGCGAACTCGACATCGGTGGGCACCCCGGCGCACTGACGGCGTTCCGAGTCGTCGATCCACGACTTCGGCAGGTATAGCTCGCGGTCCACCAGTGCGTGACTGTTGGGCCCCGCATAGGCCAAATACACAGCGACTTGGGCGTTTTCGATCCTGCCCGCGGTACCGGTGTACTGGCGCTGAGTCCCGACGGTATGAGTGCCCTTCTTCACGTCTCCAGTCTCATCGACGATCAGGATCGCCTCGTCATCGCCGAGGTGGTCGACCACGTAGGCGCGAAGATCATCACGCACTCCCTCGGCGTCCCACTTCGCCCGCGCCAGCAGATGCTGCATCCGGTCCGGGCTGCTGTGGCCGCAACGCTCGGCCAGCGTCCAACAGTTCTTACGGTCAATGTCACAGACCAACCCGAGCATCAACGCGCCGGCGTTGCGCAGCGGCTCGCACCGAGCGAACCGTGACGCGACCCGATCCAGCACCTCATCAAAGCCACTTCGCCACCGATCAACGTCTACCCTGTAAGCCGCGGCGACCGCGGCATCATCGTTAGTTCTCACAAACTCCGAACGATGCCGCGGTCACCCAATCCAGCAAGGCAAACACGCCGACGAGCAACGATCTACGGCTGTAGTACTAGGTCACCTGCGCTTGGCGGCGGCCAGCCGGGCCGCGAACTCGGGTGACTCGATCGAGGTGGCCTGGGGCACGATCTCGATGTCGACCGCGAGGCGGTGTTGCTCGAGGTCGTCGGTGCCCGGATGGGCGGTGGCACGCATCGACGCCTTGGTGGCCACCACGACGTCACGGGGTGCGCCGGCGGGGCCGGCGGCCAGTTCGCGTGCCCGTGCGACCGGATCGTCGGCCACCTCGAGGGCGAGTCCGTGGCGTACGGCGGCGTCGGCGTCGAATCGCATCCCGAACAGCAGGGCGGCGCGGGCGGCCTGCGGGCCGGTGATCCGCTGCAGCATCCAGGTCGCGCCGCCGCCGGGATGGATGCCCAACTTCTGGAAGCGCGGATCGAACATCGCGTGCGGTCCGGCGATGCGCACGTCGGCCGCCAGCGCCAAGTTCAGGCCGGCGCCGACGGCAGCACCGTTGACCGCCGCGATCGTCGGCAGGCTGCACTGTGCGACGGCGAGGAACCCGTCGTAGATCACCCGCAGCCCGTCTTCGGTCGCCGCGCCGAGCGCGGTGAGATCGGCTCCTGCGCAGAAAGCCTTTCCCGCCCCCGTGACGATCACCGCGTGCACGTCGGGGTCGGCCTCGGCCGCGCTCACCGCCGCCCGCAGCGCCGCCGAGATCTCCGCGGTCACGGCGTTGCGCCGGTCGGGATCGTTGATCGTGATGAGTGCGACGCGGTCGGTGACCTGCATCAGTACCAGTTCGGACACGGGGCTCAGCCTAGCGAGAGGGTGCGCAGCAGGGCCGCGGCCCGCACCTCGCCGTCCACGGTCAGCGCGATGTCGACATGCGGTGCGTCGCCGTCGCGGCGCCAGGTGATGACGACGTCCTCGCCGAACTTGATCGGCTTGCGGTACTCGATGACCGCCCGGTAGGGCGGCGCGCAGACATCGGGAACGCGGGCGATCACCTCGTGGATCGCGTGCCAGTAGGCGGTGTTGGTGACGTGCTCGAAAAGGTCGATGTCGGTGCGGCGCAGCGCGAACGGCATCGACTCGGTGGCGTCGGCCGGATTCTTCAGCCACGGACGCCATTTCAGGCGATGCTCGGTGGTCGTGGTGGAGAACCGCTCGATGAGGGAGTCGGTGGCCCGTTGCGGCGTCAGGGTTTTCGCATTCATCGCGATCCAGAACCCCTCCGTCTCGATGCGCCCGCCGTCGCTGCCGACGAGGTCGACGCGCATCGTGCACCAGCGGGTCGACAGACCCGAGCACCAGCGGCTGAACGCGACCTCGTTGGGGAACTCGATCGGTTCGATCACGTCGATCACCGTGCGCTGCACCAGCCAGTGCGGATGTGCCTCGGCCTCACCGGCGTCGACGAGGTTCTCGGCGCCGACCTCCTGGATATAGCGGGCGACGCCGTCGAGGCGCAGGTTCAGATCGCTGCCGATGTCACCGGTCGCGACCCGCCACGCGGTGCGGTAGACGTACCCGGAATCGGGTCGCACGGCCAGGCGTCGCTGGACCGGATCGTCGTCGTCGATGGCCATCCCGGCCAGACTACGGCGGGACTTCGGTGTCGTTGGTCAACACTGCGTTGACCAACGACACCCGAATCGCCGAGGGACGGGCTCAGAACTCGCCCCAGCCGCCCTGGACCATGGTCTGGAAGCGCCATTCCCCGCCGGTCTTGACCAGCAGGTCGCCGTAGCGGACCCGGTGGCTCTGCCCGGCCGCCGTGATGGTCGCATCGGTGATCACGAAGACCAGGTTCTCGTTGACGAAGTGTGGCGTGCGCACCGAGTCCATCGAGACGTCGCCTGGCTGGCCGAGTTGTTCGGTCATCTGTGCGACGAACTTCTCCCGGTCGCACGACGCGGCGTATCCGTCGGTGACCTCGTTCAGCGGGAACATCGCCTGGTCTGCCATTGCGTCGACGTCCTTGGCGACCGCGAGCGCGTCGTAGTGCTCGAACCAGGCCAAGACCGCCGCGACGTCGCTGCTCGACGGCTCGAACCCGTCGTGGGTGGGTGGGGTCACTGCGCATCTCCTTTATCTACGTACTGCGTACACCGTACAGTGTACGCGATTATGACGAGCCTTCCACCAGCTACGATCGGTCGGATGGACAATCCTGGTTCGGGATCCGCGCGCAGCAGCGCGGGCGATCCGGTGCGCACTCTCGAACTGTTGTGGCGCGTTCCGGCAGAGGCCCGCTCCGGTCGGGGTCCCAAGCAGCGCACCTCCGTCGACGCCGTCGTGGCCGCCGCGGTCGGCATCGCCGACACCCAGGGTTTGTCGGCAGTCACGATCCGCGCGGTCGCGGGCGTCCTGGGCCTCGCGCCGATGGCGATCTACACCTATGTGCCCGGCAAAGCCGAGCTGCTCGACCTGATGCTCGACAACGTCTACGGGCAGATGTCCCGCGGCGACCTGTCCGGGCTCCCGTGGCGGCACCGGGTCACGGCGATCGCCGACGAGAACCGCGCGCTGCTCGACGAGCACCCGTGGGTGACCCAGCTCGCCACCACGCGTCCGCCCCTGGGGCCGGGCACAGCCGCCAAATACGACCACGAACTGCGCGCCTTCGATGGGCTTGGCCTCAGCGATCTGGATATGGACTCGGCGCTGACCTACGTTCTCGGGTTCGTGACCTCGGTGGCGCGTATCGCCGGCGATGCCCGCGAGGCGCGACGCGACAGCGGCGTCAGCGACCAGGCGTGGTGGGATCGCGCCGGGCCGCTGCTGGCCGAGGTCTTCGACGACGAAAAGTTCCCGCTCGCAGCGCGTATCGGGGCGGCAGCCGGCCAGGCGTTCGGCTCTGCCTACGACGCGGACCACGCCTACCGCTTCGGCCTGGCGCGAGTGCTCGACGGACTGGAACCCGTGATCAACCGCACAGCCAGGTAGTGATCGTTCACAGGGTGGGTACAGAAACGGACGTCAGGCCGAAAGGAAAACGACGTCCATGACCATGATCACCGCCTACCGAGGACCACTGCGCAGCACCGATCTGCACGTCGACGACTCCGGCGGGGACGCTCGGCCCGTCGTTCTGATCCACGGTTGGCCGTTGCACAGCGATTCCTGGGCTCACCAGGTCGACGCGCTGCGAGATGCCGGATACCGGGTGATCACCTACGACCGACGCGGATTCGGTCGCAGCGACAAGCCGTTGATCGGTTACACCTACGAGAGCCTGTCCGATGACCTGTCCGCGGTTCTCGAAGAACTGGACCTCACCGACGTGACCCTGGTGGGGTTCTCGATGGGCGGGGGCGAAGTGGCCGCGTACTGCGCGCGCAAGGGCGTCGAACGGATCCGCAGCGTCGTGTTCGCCTCGTCGGTCACGCCGTTCATGTCGGCGCGCAAGGACAACCCCGAAGGGCCGCTGGGCAAGCTCGAAGCGGCCAGGATGGCGGCGTCGCTCACCACCGACCAGGACGCGTTCTTCGAGCAGTTCATGACCGATGTGTTCTCGGCCGATGGTGAGCTGCAGGTGACCGAGCAGGAGCGTCAGGAGGCGCTTTCGATGTGCGGTGACGCAGACAAGCCCGCAACGCTGGCATGCATGGCCGCGTTCGGCGGCACCGATTTCCGCGAGGACCTGCCGAAGGTCACCGTTCCCAGCCTGGTCATCCACGGTGACAGCGACGCCACCGTGCCGTTCGAAGGGTCGGGCAAGCGGACCTACGAACTGCTCCCGGACGGACGGCTGCACGTCATCGCCGGTGGTCCGCACGGCATCCCGATGAGTCACGCCGACGAATTCAACGCGGTGCTTCTGGAATTTCTCGAGCAGGATTTCGCCCGACGGTCGCGGGCCGCTGACGCCGCAAGAGAATTTCGCGGGAAACCGCGGCTGCTTTGCTGCAGCTGAGTTAATTTGTCCCTGACACGGGTCGGCACCGCTGCCGAACGGGACGTCGGGGGTCAGAGTGGACAGAGCGTCGTTCAACCTGCGCAGCGCGGCAGTCGAATTGGCACCCGGTAGGGCACCGCAACGACGACACCACCGCGATGTCTCCACTTTGCTGACGGCGTGGGCGCTGACCTCGGTCTCGCCATCGCGTTGCTGAGCGGCGCATCCGTAGCCGCTGCCGATACCGGCGCCGCGGGTGCGGATCAGTCGCCGGCGCCAGTACGTCCGACACGCGCACCTCCGGTAAGCCGTCCGAGAAGTCGTCGTCGAGGCCGACGTCTGTCGGCGGGGACGCCGACGCGTCCGATCCGGGTCGGAGGACAACGAATCCAGCGTGCCCGTTGACGACGCGGCACCGGAGGAGCAGGCCGGCGAGACCGACGGAGCGACCGAACCGATCACGGTCGTCGAGGACAGGTCCAGCACACCCGCCGAGGCTCCCGAAGCCCCCGAGGTCGTCGAGGAACCCGACGCTCCGACCCCATCGGTCGAAACAGGCGAAGCGACGCCGCGCGCAGGGCCGGCCGCGACCGATCGGGAGTCGGCGGCCACCGCCACGGCGTCCGAACCCACCGAATCGTGGTGGGACACGCTCGTCCGCGACGTCAGGTACACCTTCTTCAACAAGGCGCCGACCTTGTCGCCCACCGACAACATCGAGGTGGCCCCCGGCGTCTTCACCGGAAAACTCAACGGCCAGAGCAACAACGGGCTCACGCTGAACTATCTCATCAAGCAGGCGCCGACCATGGGCACGCTGACCATCGACCCGGAGGCCGGCACCTACACGTACACGTTCGATCCTTCGGAGTTCGACAAGGACACCAGGGATTCGTTCGTTGATCGTCGCCGACAACGGTGCCGAGGCCCGCCGGCCGGGGCTGTTCGGAGTGATCCAGCTCGTGATGCACAACATCGCGATCGGCCTCGGCCTGTCCCAGCGCGACACCGTCGACTCGGTGTTCAGCGTCACCGCGCGAATGGTGGATGCCGACTCCGGCGACTCCGACGACTCCGACGACTCCGAGAACGAGGAGCTCAAGGTCAGCATCCGCGGAACCGGCTTCTACGGCAATCTCCAACAAGAAGTACTGGGCCGAGCAGAACCACGCCGACAACTGCCTGCTGATGTCGATCCTGATGATCGAGGGACAGTTCACGGGGCAGATACCGACCCGCGCGCTCGAAGAGGCGATCGTCGAGCAGGCCAAACGTACCCCGAGCGTCGTCGATCCATCGAAGATGATGTACCTCGGCGAAGGTAGCGAAGACGGTGTCCTGCCCGCAGATGCCGCGGCCCTGCTGAAGCTGCGGGGCAATGCCGCCGATCTGCGGTACTTCCCCAGCGACGACGAGGACGCCACCTATTACGACGGTCTGGACGCCCTCGATGTCGTGAGCAAGCTGCTCTTCGAGGGACACGGCGTCATCACCGGCGTGAACAACCAAACCATCTGGGACGCTACCGAAAAAGAGGGCAGCCCCGAGCCGATCGCGTCAATGCCAATCACGGCGTGGTGGTGATCGCGGTGGACACCCACAACGGCAGGGTCTACATCAACGATCCGGGGGTGTCGGGCGGCAGGGGACTGGCAGTGCCACTCGGCGCGTTCATGTGGGCGTGGGCGCCCGACGCCTTCGAGACGATCACCGCCGACGGGGCCGCACCGCAGAGCTACCGTCCACTGTGGCCGGCGACCTGGTGACGGTCGCCTGACCACGAAAAAGCGCCCCCGGCAGGGATCGAACCTGCGACCGACCGCTTAGAAGGCGGTTGCTCTATCCACTGAGCTACGGAGGCAACGGCTAGGAGTGTATCGCCCGAGGGTCGGAGCCGGGCCGGTGACGGCGCGTAAAGCCACTCCCTGTCCCGCAACCGCCGACTAGCGTGTGGTGGATGAGCAGCTCGTCGGGTCTGGACGCCGCCGGACTCCCGAGGAACTCAGTCCACTGGATCAGATCCTGCATCGCGGCGAGGCCAACCCCCGCACCCGCTCGGGCATCATGACCATCGAACTGCTCGACACCACGCCCGACTGGGACACGTTTCGCACCCGCTTCGAACATGCGTCGCGCAAGGTGCTCCGGCTGCGCCAGAAGGTCGTCACGCCGACGCTGCCCACCGCCGCACCCCGCTGGGTCGTCGATCCGGATTTCAACCTCGATTTCCATTTGCGCCGGGTCCGCGTTCCCGAGGGGACGCTGCGTCAGGTGATGGATTTCGCCGAGATCGCCGCGCAGTCACCGCTCGACATCTCCCGGCCGCTGTGGACCGACCCTGATCGAGGGTGTGCAGGACGGCCGGGCAGCACTGATGGTGCATCTCAGCCATGCCGTCACCGACGGGGTCGGCGGCGTCGAGATGTTCGCCAATTTGTACGACTTCGAGCGGGAGCCGCCGCCGCAACCCGTGCCGCCGATGCCGGTGCCGACCGACCTGTCGCCCAACGACCTGATGCGCAGTGGGCTCAACCGCCTGCCCGGCACGATCGTCGGGGGGTGGTCGGGCGGTCGCCGGTGCCGCGCAGGCCGTGGGCCACGTCGTTCGCGACCCGGTCGAGCGGCTCGGCAGCGTCTTCGATTACGCGAGGTCCGGTGTGGCGCGGTCGGTCCGGTCGCCGACCCGTCGCCGATCCTGCGGCGGCGAAGCCTGTCGTCGCGCAGCGAGGCCATCGACATCGAATTCAGTGACCTGCACCGCGCGTCGAAGGCCGCCGAAGGCTCGATCAACGACGCCTACCTGGCCGGGCTCTGCGGTGCGCTGCGGCTCTACCACGAGTCCATGGGGGTGCCCGTCGACACGCTGCCGATGGCCGTCCCGGTCAATCTCAGGTCGGATGCCGACCCTGCGGGGGCAACCGCTTCGTGGGGGTCAACCTCGCCGCACCCGTCGGACTGTCGGACCCCGCGATGTATCAAGGAGATTCGCGCGCAGATGAGGAGCAAGCGCGACGAGCGGGCCCTCGACGTGGTCGGTGCGATCGCCCCGCTCGTCAGCCTGCTTCCCGACAGCGTGCTGGAGACGATGGCGGGATCGATCGTCAACTCCGATGTGCAGGCCAGCAATGTGCCCGTCTACGCCGGCGATACCTTCATCGCCGGTGCGAAGGTGTTGCGCCAGTACGGTCTCGGGCCCCTGCCCGGTGTCGCGATGATGGTCGTCCTGATCTCGCGCTCGGGGTATTGCACCATCAGTACCCGCTACGACCGGGCCTCGATCACCGATCCCGGTCTTCTCGCGCAATGCCTGTTGGACGGCTTCGACGAAGTCCTCGCTCTCGGCGGGGACGGTCGCGCGGTGCCGGCGACGTTCAGCCGGGTCGGAGCACAGGAAAAATGAGCAGTATCGAACGGAACGGGAGTGGCCCGCAGTGACATCGGAGATTCCGGTCAACCGGCAGATGCGTCTTCCCGGCTCGGTCGCCGAGATACAGGCGAGCCCGGCGGGGGCGCAAATCGGCGCGTTCTTCGACCTCGACGGAACCCTGGTGGCGGGGTTCACCGGCGTGGTGATGACGCAGGATCGGTTGCGGCGCAGACAGATGTCGGTGGGCGAGTTCATCGGCATGGTGCAGGCCGGGCTGAACCACCAACTCGGCCGTTCCGAGTTCGAGGACCTCATCGGCAAGGGCGCGCGGATGCTGCGCGGCAACTCGCTCGACGACGTCGACGAACTCGCCGAGAGGCTGTTCGTGCAGAAGATCGTCGGCAGGATCTATCCGGAGATGCGCGAGATCGTCCGCGCGCACATGAACCGCGGCCACACCGTCGTCCTCAGTTCGTCGGCGCTGACGGTCCAGGTCGAGCCGTCGCCCGATTCCTGGGCATCGACAACGTGCTGAGCAACAAGTTCGAGATCGACGACGACGGCCTCATCACCGGCGAGGTGCAGCGCCCAATCATCTGGGGACCGGAAAAGCCCGTGCGGTACAGGAATTCGCGTCCGTCAACGGCATCGACCTGTCGAGGAGCTATTTCTACGCCGACGGCGACGAGGATGTCGCCCTGATGTATCTCGTCGGCAACCCGCGGCCCACCAATCCGGCGGGCAAGATGGCCGCGGTCGCGGCAAGCGTGGTTGGCCGATCCTGAAGTTCAGCAGCCGCAGCGGTGCCAGCCCCGCGTCGCAGGTGCGCACCGCGGTCGGTATCGCGTCGATGGTGCCGATCGCCGCGGGGGCGTTGGGCCTCGGCTTGTTGACACGCAACAAGCGCACCGGGGTGAACTTTTTCACCTCGATGTTCGGTCGGACCCTGCTGGACACGATCGGGATCAACCTGCAGGTGCTGGGTCGGGAGAACCTGACCGCGCAGCGGCCCGCCGTGTTCATCTTCAACCACCGCAACCAGGCCGATCCGCTGATCGCGGGCCGGTTGATCAACGAAGACTTCACCACGGTGGGCAAGAAGGAGCTCGAGAACGACCCGATCGTCGGCACGATCGGCAAGATCCTCGATGCCGCGTTCATCGACCGCGACGATCCGAAGAAGGCGGTGGAAGGTCTCAAAAGGTTGAAGAGCTTGCACGCAAAGGTCTTTCGATCCTCATCGCACCGGAGGGCACCCGCCTCGACACCACCGAGGTCGGGGAGTTCAAGAAGGGGCCGTTCCGGATCGCGATGTCGGTGAACATTCCGATCGTGCCGATCGTCATCCGCAACGCCGAGGTGATCGCGGCCCGCGACTCCAGTACGTTCAACCCCCTGGTCGATGTCGTGGTCTACCCGCCGATTCCGGTGGACGACTGGACGCAGGAGGATCTCCCGTCCCGCATCGAGGAGATCCGGCAGCTCTACCTCGACACCCTCGCCGACTGGCCGCACGACGAGCTGAAGCTGCCCGACCTGTACACGCGGTCCCGGCCCGCGAAGAAGCGGACCCCGCGCAAAGCGCTGCGAAGAAGACCCCGACGAAGACCGCGACGACCGCGACGAAAGACCGCCAAGAAGGCGCAACCGAAGACCGCCAAAAAGGCGCAACCGAAGACGAAAGCGACACGGGCGTCGTCGAAGGTGTCCGACAGGCCCGACGCGGATCCGCCTGAGCCGGCGGAGAAACCGGCCGACA